>DATAGA010000577.1:0-5826 GCA_036257215.1 Myxococcota bacterium | reverse complement strand
TCCTCGCCGCGGCGCTCCTCGCCGTCTACGGCGCCGCCATCGCGTGGAACCTCGCGCGCGGGCGGCGCGAGCTCGACTGCGGCTGCCTCGGCCCCGCCGGCCGCCAGCCGCTCTCCGGCTGGCTCGTCGCGCGCAACGGCGCGCTCGCCGCGGCCGCGCTCGCCTGTCTCCTTCCGGTGTCGGAACGCGCGCTGCTCTGGCCCGACGCCGTCAGCATCGCCGGCGCGGCGCTCTTCGCCGCCCTTGCCTGGATCGGCGCGCACCAGGCGCTCGCGAACCGGCTGCTCCGCGCCGCCCCGAGCCCCGCATGAGCGACGCGCTCCTCGTGTCGAACGCCCTGCTCTGGCTCGCAGTCGTCGTGCTCGCGGCGCTCGTGGCCGCGCTGCTGCGCCAGGTCGGCGTCCTCCACGAGCGCATCGCGCCGGTGGGTGCGCTCGTGACGGGCCCGGTGCCCGCGGTGGGCCAGCCCGCGCCGCTCGTCGCGGCGCGCGAGCTCGGCGGCTCGCTGCTCGAGCTCGGCGGCCCGAGCCCGGACGGGCGCGCGACGCTCCTCTTCTTCCTCTCGCCGAGCTGCCCGGTCTGCAAGACGCTGCTCCCGATCGTGACGCGCATCGCGCGCAGCGACGCCGCGCGGCTGCGCGTCGTCCTCGCGAGCGACGGGCCGCCCGAGGAGCACCTCGCGTTCGCGCGCGAGGCGCAGATCGAGCTGCCCTACGTGCTCGGCTCGGCGCTCGGGCTCGCCTACCGCGTCGGGAAGCTGCCCTGGGCCGCGCTGGTCGACGGGTCCGGCGTCCTGCGCGCGCAGGGGCTCGTCAACACGCGCGAGCATCTCGAGAGCCTGTTCGAGGCGCAGGCGCGCGGGGTCGCGTCGCTGGACGAGTGGCTCCGGGCGCAGCCGCCGGGGCGGGAGGTCGCCACACCATGACGCACGATCGGAGCGCGCTCGACCGCTGGCTGGAGGCGCGCGCGCGCGGCCTCGCTCGGCGCACGTCGCGGCGCGGGTTCCTGGCGCGCCTCGGCGCCCTGCTCGCGGGCGGCGCGGCGTTCCCACTGCTCCCCGTGGCGCGCGCAGGAGCGGAACCGCGCGTCCCGATGCCGCGCGAGGAGGGCCTCGAAGGAGCGGTCGGCGACCCCTCGTCGTGCGAGTACTGGCGCCACTGCGCGATCGACGGGTTCCTGTGCGCCTGCTGCGGCGGCACGCAGAACGCCTGCCCGCCGGGCACCGAGATGTCGCCGGTCACCTGGATCGGCACCTGCCGCAACCCGGGCGACGGCAAGGACTACGTGATCTCCTACAACGACTGCTGCGGCCAGAGCTTCTGCGGCCGCTGCCAGTGCGCGCGCACCGAGGGCGAGAAGCCGGTCTACGTCGCGCCGAAGAACAACGACCTGCTCTGGTGCTTCGGCACGAAGAGCCGCGCGGTGCACTGCTCGGTGGCCGTCGTGCTCGGCGTCGCGACCGAGGGCTAGCCGTGCGGCGGCGCGCGGGGCGGACGGGCCGCGGCGGCGCGTGCGCAGCCGCAGTGGCGCTCGTCGCCGCAGTCGCTCCGGCGGCTGCGTACACGCCCGCCGTCGAGTACGCGCTCCACTGCCAGGGCTGCCATCTGGCCGATGGCCGCGCGACACCCGGAAGTGTCCCAGCGCTGACCGGGAGCGTCGGGCGTCTGGCGGCGAGCGCCGAGGGCCGCGCCTACCTGGCCCGCGTCCCGGGGGTCGCCCAGGCCCCCCTCGGCGACGCGGAGCTCGCCGCGCTCCTCACCTGGGTGATCGTCCACTTCGGTGGCTCCGAAGCCCCGCCCGACTTCGCGCCCTACAGCGCCGACGAAATCGGCCGGCTCCGCCGCGACCCGCTCGTCGACGTCGACGCCGCCCGCCGCGCGCTCCTCCCGTAGCGCGCTGGATCCGCCTACGGAGAAGCGTGAGGCGTGATCAGGAACTTGTTGCCGGTGCCCTGGCGTCCGTACGCGGCGATGGAGTCGAGCTGGAGCGCCCTCGCCAGCGAGACCTCGTGCGAGTAAGCGCTCGCGAACGTGGTCTTGATCTCGGCGGCGACGCGCGCCCGGAGCGCCTGCCCGACCGCGAAGCCGACCTTCTTGAGGAACGGCGTGAGGAGCCACCCCCCGACGCCCCAGGCCATGCCGAAGTTGCGGTTCAGGATCGTCGGCGAGCGATCGAGGCCGCCGTAGATGTAGACCTGCTTGTGCACCTCGGACCCGTAGCGGCTGTACTCCCGCGCCGAGCGGCCAGCGGCGGCCTCCATGCAGGCGAGGATCTGGCCGGCGAGCTTGCCGCCCCCGGTCGCGTCGAACGCGAGGGTGGCCCCGGTGGCAACGAGCGCCTCGATCAAGTCCTCCTCGAAGCCGGGCTTGCTGGAGTCGCAGACGTGCGCCGCGCCAATCTTCTCGAGCAGCAGCGCCTGCTCGGGGCGCCGGACGACGTTCACGAGTGCGACGCCGTCCTTCAGGCAGAGCTTCTGGAGCATCTGGCCGAGGTTGGAGGCCGCCGCCGTGTGCACGAGTGCCGTGTGACCCTCGAGCTTCATCGTCTCCACCATTCCGAGCGCGGTCAGGGGATTGACGAAGCACGAGGCGCCCTCGGCGGGCGTCGTCCCCTCCTCGAGCTGGAGGCACATCGCGGCGCCCACCACGCGGAACTGCGTGTACATCCCGCCGCCGATCAGACCGACCGTCTTTCCGAGGAGAGAGCGGGCCGCGGGGGACGCACCCGCGCCGATCACCACGCCCGCGCCCTCGTTACCGACCGGCAGGGACTGGTCGACGCGCGCGCGGACGGCGTGCATCAGCTTCTCCGGGACGTCCGCGCTGACGATCGGGCGCTCCGCGCTGCCCGTGAGCCGGGCCGAGGTCATGTCGGCGGGACCGAACAGCAGACCGAGGTCGGATGGGTTGATCGGAGAGGCTTCGACGCGCACGAGCACGTCGTTCTCGCCGAGCGCGGGGAGGGGCGCTTCCTCGAGACGGAGCTCGAGGGTCCCGTTGCCCTTGATCGTCGACCGGATCTCCAGAGTGCTCTTCGGGGCGTGCTCCGTCATGGTCGTCTCCTCGCTCGCTGCGGGTTCCCGGATACGGGCCTCGCGCGCCAGGCGCTAGCGCCCCCGGAAGGTGGGGGAGCGCTTCTCGCGGAAGGCGGCCAGCGCTTCGGCTCCGTCTTCGCTGGCCAGGCCGCGCCGGGCGCTGGCGATCTCCCACCGCGCGTGGGCCACCAGGTCCGGGGGCATGGTGGCGCGATGCACCACGCGCTTCGTCTGGCGGACGGCGAGCGGTGCGAGCGCCGCGAGCGCCGAGCACGCGTCGCGGAAGCGGTCCTCGAACCCGTCGGCCGCGACCACCTCGCCCACCATCCCGAGCGCGAGCGCCTCGGCGGCCGACGCCGTCTGCCGCTCGAGCAGGAAGCGGAGCGCGCGCTCGTAGCCTACGGCCTGGGCCAGCGTCCACGAGAGACCGCCGTCGGGCGAGGTCCCCATGCGCACGTAGCCCGCCATCAGTCGCGCCCGCTCGCTCGCAATGCGCAGGTCGGCCGCCATGGCGAGGGACAGCCCGGCTCCGACCGCCACGCCGTTGATTCCGGCCACGACGAGCTTGTCGCACTGCTCCCGGATCACGACCGGGAAGCGACCGACCCAGCCGAGGTCGTCGAGGGCGGCCTCCTGCGCCGAGAGGGCGGGAGCCGGCGCTCCGTCCGTCGCCGGCGCCAGGTCGAGGCCCGAGCAGAAGGCGTCGCCGTTTCCGGTCAGCCCGATCACGCGGACGGCGTCGTCGCGAGCGGCCTCCTCAATGGCCCTGAGGATCGTCCAGCCTAGCTCGGCCGAGAGCGCATTCTTCTTCGCGGGCCGGTTCAGCCGCAGGATGCGGACGTGCTCGTGGGCTTCGAGCTCGAGAACGGGAGCCGACGACATGGAGGCCTCCTGGGCCTCAGCGTACACCCAGACCGGCGTCGGCATTCGGCTCGGGAGCGGGGCCCTCCGGGGACCGGCGCGGGCTACGCTCCCGGGATGCCCGACTCGCCCGCCCACAGCGCCGATCTCCTCCTCCTTCCGCCGCAGCCCGCCGGCGTTCCGTGGCCGACGGAGGAGTGGCCCCGCGCGGAGCTCGACCCGCGCGCCGATCGCGCGGCCCTCGAGAAGCTGCTCGACCACGCCTTCGCGAGCCCCGAGCCCGCCGACCTCGACCGCACGCACGCGGTCGTGATCGTGCAGCGCGGCGCCATCGTGGCCGAGCGCTACGCCGAGGGCGCTGGACCCGACGACGCCTTCCGCTCCTGGTCGATGGCCAAGAGCATCACCAGCGCCCTCGTCGGGATCCTCGTCCGGCAAGGCCGGCTCGACGTCCGCCAGCCGATCCCGGTGAAGGAATGGGCTCCCGACGACGTGCGCGCGCGGATCACCCTCGACGAGATGCTGCACATGGTGGACGGCCTGCGCTTCCGGGAGGCCGAGCACCTGGGCGGAGGCTCGGTCCGCTACTACCCCGCGGAGGAGTCCGACGTCATCCCGATGCTCTTCGGCGAGGGCCGCGGCGACGTCGCCGGCTACGCCGCGACGCTTCCCTACGTGGCCGAGCCCGGGACGCGCTGGAACTACAACAGCGGCGCCAGCAACCTGCTCGCGCGGCTGGTCGGCGAGACCGTCGGCGGCGGGCGCGACGAGATGCTCGCCTTCATGAAGCGCGAGCTCTTCGATCCCCTCGGCATGCGCACGGCGGCGCCGGTGTTCGACGAGGCGGGCCACTTCATCGGCTCGAGCCACTGCCCTTGCAGCGCACGCGACTTCGCTCGCTTCGGGCTGCTCTACCTGCGCGACGGGGTCTGGGACGGCGGCCGAATCCTGCCGGAGGGCTGGGTCGACTACAGCCGCACGCCGAGCCCCCAGTCCGAGGGCCTCTACGGCGCCCATTTCTGGGTGACCCCCGGCAGCCTCGGCACCTTCTCCTGTCAGGGCGCCTGGGGACAGCGCATCCTGATCGTGCCCAAGCTCGACCTCGTGATCGTGCGCCTCGGGCAGACGGCGCCGCACAAGGTCGCCGCGGTGGTGCGCTACTGCAAAGAGCTGGTCGACGCGTTCCGGCCGACGGCGCGCTGAGCGTCGGCGTCCGCCGGAGCCGCGTCAGCGCGCGCCGGCGAGCGTGCTCCTCCCCGCGTAGCGCGCTTTCCCGCCGAGCTCCTCCTCGATGCGGAGCAGGCGGTTGTACTTCGCCACGCGGTCGGAGCGGCACAGCGAGCCGGTCTTGATCTGGCCGGCGCCCGAGCCGACGGCGAGGTCGGCGATGGTCGTGTCCTCGGTCTCGCCCGAGCGGTGCGAGACGACCGCGGCGTAGCCCGCGTCGCGCGCCACCCGCATGGCCTCGAGCGTCTCGGTCAGCGTCCCGATCTGGTTTACCTTCACCAGGATCGCGTTCGCGACGCCGCGCTCGATGCCCTCGCGCAGGATGCGCGGGTTCGTGACGAAGAGGTCGTCGCCGACGAGCTGGAGCCGGCGCCCGAGGCGCTTCGTGAGCAGCGCCCAGCCGTCCCAGTCCTGCTCGGCGAGGCCGTCCTCGATCGAGACGATCGGGTAGCGGTTCGTCCAGTCCTCCCAGAAGGCGACGAGCTCCTCCGAGCTTTTCTTCACGCCTTCACCGGCGAGGTCGTAGACGCCGCCCTCGTAGAGCTCGGAGGTCGCGGGGTCGAGCGCGATGGCGATCTGCTCGCCCGGCCGGTAGCCCGCCCGCTCGATGCCGCGCAGCACGAGCTCGATCGCCTCGCGGTTCGAGGCGAGGTTCGGCGCGAAGCCGCCCTCGTCGCCGACCGCGGTGGAGTAGCCCTGGGCGT
>DATAGA010000512.1:0-3725 GCA_036257215.1 Myxococcota bacterium | reverse complement strand
GAGCGGCGGGATCCTGGCCAACGCGCCGCGCTTCTCGGCCTACGTGGCGAGCAAGGCCGCGCTCGACACCTACACCCGCGTGCTCGCCGTCGAGCTCCGGAGCGTGAACATCCGCACGTCGACGCTCTACATGCCGCTCGTGCGCACGCCGATGATCGCGCCGACCAAGCTCTACGACTACCTGCCCGCATGGTCGCCCGACGAGGCGGCGGACCTGATCCTGCGGACGATCGTCGAGCGGCCGCGCCGAGTGAAGGTGGGCCCGCCGGCGTGGGTCGAGACGCTCTACACCATCCAGCCCGACCTGGTGGAGGCGCTCGCCTCGCGCGTCTTCCACCTCTTCCCGTCGTCGGCCGCCGCGCGCGGCGAGACGCAGGAGAAGCCCTCGGGCCGCGCGATCGCGCTCGGGACGCTCGTGCGCGGCACGCAGTTCTGAGGTCGGGTCAGTCGAACTCCGGCGTGAACCGGATGTTCCCGCGCTCGAGGCCGTCGAGGACGACCGACACGCCGCCGCTCCGGACCATCCACTCGAGGCGGTGGTCGCGGTACTCGCGCTTGAACAGGCCCTTGGCGACCGCGTCGGCCACGGCGCCCATGCCGCCCGCGGACCCGGCGATGAACGACGCGGCCTCGCCCGCGGTGGCCGCGACGCTCGGGCGCTCGTTGGCGCGGGCGAGCCAGGCCGCGAGGCGGCTGCCCGGCTCGGGCTCGAGGCCGAAGCCGCGCGAGCCGTTGAGATAAGGCGCCACGGCGAGGTCGGCGCGGCCGAAGCGCTCGCCGTCGAACCACTCGCGTTTGCCGAGCTGGCCCTCGAGCCAGTGGCGCCACGCGGCCGCCTGGCGCGCGGCCCGCTCCGTCAACGTGCGCGCGAGCTCGCCCGTCGCGCGCCGGAAGAAGTGGATCTCGCCGAGCCCCCAGTTGAGGGGCTCGTAGTGCGTGTCCATCGCCTCCTCGATCATTCGCACGCGTGCGCGCTCCGCGGGCGACGCCGGGAGGAGCGGCGGCTCCGGCCAGCGCTCCTCGACGTAGTCGAGGATGATCGTGGAGTCGAACACGCGGACGTCGCCGTCGACGAGCGCCGGCACCTCGGCGCGTGGGCTCGCCGCGGTGAACGCGGGCTCGAGCCCGCTGCCCGAGCCCACCCCGGCCGGCAGCCGCGCCTCGAACGGAACGCACTTCTCGCGCAGCGCAATCCGGCACTTCTGCGCATAGGGCGAGAGCGGATGGTCGAAAAGCAGCAGCACGGGACCCCCTGACGGTTTCGCTAGCCGACCGGCTTCGCCTTCGCGGCGCTCTCGCGTGCGGCGGCGCCGAAGATGCCCTTCGACATGGTGGACGTCTCGGCGGCGGTGCGCGCGGTGTAGACCTCCGCGCGCAGCGCGTGCACCTCGCGCGAGGCCGGCTCGGCCTCGGCAGCCCAGTCCACGAGGTGGCTCGCGAGGCGCAGGTCGCGCGCGTCGAGCGCGGCGCGTGCCCGCGCGAGGAGCGGCCCGACGCCGCCGGCCAGCTCCGCGATCTCGCGCGCGAGCGCGGCGCGAGGCGCGGGCTTGAGCTCGCTCGGGACCCCCGTCCACCAGCCGCCGAGATGGCGCACGACGTTGCGCACGATGAACTCGGGCTCGTCGTAGACGGGCTGGAGGTAGGGCTTGTCGGCGAGCGCGGCGGGCGGCCGCACGCTCTCGACGATCTCGTAGACGGTGGCGCCCTCGTTGAGGAGCGCGAGCGTGTCGCGGTAGAGCGCCTCCAGGTACGCCGCGGTGTCCTCGAGCACCGCCCGGATCCGCACGGCGCCCGCGATCGGCAGGCCGTGGCCCGGGATCAGCAGCTCCGCGCCGAGGTCGGCCATGCGCCGCAGCGCGCGCGCCCAGTCCGCCGCGTAGCGCTGCACCTTCTGCGGGTTCCCCGCGTTCGGCGCGCACCAGATGAACAGGTCGCCGGTGCAGAGCGTCCGCAGGCTCGGCAGCCACACGAAGGTGTGATCGTCGGTCTCGCCGCGCGCGTGCTCCAGCCGGAGCGGCACGCCGCCCACGTCGAGCTCGCGGACGTCGTCGTAGAGCTCCGTCGGCCGGATCGGCTGCGTCGGGAAGTCCACCGGGATCCCGAACTGGCGCGTGTTCACGATCCGGTTGTAGCCGGCCGTCTCGCCGTAGCGGTCCATGCGCTCCGGGACCGCGCGGTGCGCCACGATCCGCGGCGGCTCCCAGCCGCGGGCCTGCGCCTCGCGCAGGAAGGGCGGCAGGCCGTAGGCGTGGTCGACGTGTCCGTGCGTATACACCGCGGTGTGGATGCGGTCCGTGGCGTACCCGCGCACGCCCGCGTAGCTGCGCTCGTGCTGGCGCGGGACGAAGCTGCCGGTGTCGATCAGCAGCACGCCGTCCCCGGTCCGCACCGCGACGACGTTCACGAACCCCTTGTAGAGCCCGACGCCGGCGCCGACCTCCTCGAGCCGCTCCGCCGGGTGGAAGGGATGCAGGCCGGGCTCGCGCGTGGACGCGTCGCCGCGCAGCAGCCGCTCCGACTGCTCGAGGAACGACGCCGCGGCCGCTCCCGCGCTCACCGGGGACGCACCCCGGGCGGCGGCGAATCGTGCTCGTCCTCGATCTCTCCGACGATCTCCTCGAGCACGTCCTCCAGGGTGACGATGCCGAGCACCGGTCCGTCCGGGACGCGCACGACCGCGAGGTGGCGGTGGGCGCGGCGAAAGCGCCGGAGCGCGTCGACGATCGGGAGGTCGGGATGCATCTCGTCGTGGGGGCGGATCGCGTCGGCCAGCACCACGATGCGCCGCTTCGTGTAGAGATGGAGCAGGTCCTTCGCGTGCAGCACGCCCACCACCTTGTCCACGTCGCCGTCGTACACTGGGAGGCGCGTGTAGCCCTCCTCCAGCATCACGTCGCGCAGCGCGTCCTCGCCGATGGTGCGCGGCACCGCGAGCACGCGCTCGCGCGGCACCATGACGTCGCGGACGCGCTTGTCCGAGATGCGGAACACGTTGTCGAGCATGCGCGCCGCGTCCGGCACGATCCGCCCCGCCTCGCCCGCCTCGCTCACCAGGAGCTGCAGCTCCTGCTTCGAGTGCACGCGGCCCGCATGCCCGGCCGGGCGCACGCCGAAGGCCCGGACGAGCGCGTTGCCCGCCCCGTTCATCACGACGAGGACGGGCCGGAAGACGCGCGCGAAGACGAGCAGCGGCCGCGCGCAGGCGAGAGCCACCTCGCCCGGGCGGTCGAGCGCCAGCGCCTTGGGGGCGAGCTCGCCGACGACGACGTGGAGGAACGTGACGACCGAGAAGGCGAGCGCCAGCGCCACGCCGTGCACCGCGACGAAGCTGCCGACGCCCGCGGCGGCGAGGACCGGCTCCACCAGCCGCGCGACGGCCGGCTCGCCGAGGAAGCCCAGCCCGATGCTTGCGATCGTGATGCCGAGCTGCGTGGCGGCGATCGCGTCGTCGAGCCGGCCGATCACCCGCGCCGCAGCGCCCGCGCCGCGGCGGCCTTCCGCTTGCCAGAGCCGCACCTGGCTCCTCCGCACGGCCACCAGGGAGAACTCGGTGGCGACGAAGTACGCGTTGGCCGCGACGAGTGCGGCGATCGAGAGGAGACCGAGGGCGGAACCCGGGTCCAACGGTGGTGGAGCTCCTCGAAGAGTTCCCGGGGACTGTACCGGGTGGCTACCGTCACGTCCGATGGCCGCTCCGTTCGCATACACGCTCGAACGCCGCGACG
>DATAGA010000482.1:0-2061 GCA_036257215.1 Myxococcota bacterium | reverse complement strand
CACTCGAGCGCGAACCCGCGCAGCGCGCCCCCGGAGAGCGGCTCCGAGGCGTGGGGGCAGCGGTCGAGCAGCGCGTAGAGCCGCCCGCCCGCCCGACACACGACGACGCGCCGCCCGCGCGCGAGCGCGGCGGCCGCTCGGCTCTCCGCGGGCGCGCCCGCTGCACCGCCGTCGTCGGCGAGCCACTCCGCGGCCACCCATTCGAGGGCCTCGCCAGCCGCGGCGACCGCGGGCGAAGCCCGCGGGACGCGGCTGTCCGGTCCGGAATCGCAGGCGTCGGCGGTCGGGTCATCGTTCGCGTCCTTAGCCAAGCGACGGCTCCGCGCCGACGTAGCCCATCAGCGTCTCGTGGAAGTGTCGGATCCGCACCTCCTGCGCCCCGAGGTACAACCCGCGGAACGCGCGCGAGCGCATGCCGGCCTGCACGTTCGGCAGGTTGCCCATGTCTTCGTCCACGACGTTCCCGCCCGGGATGTGGGCGAGCGACGCGCCCTCCTCGACGCGCAGGTGCTCGCGCTCGGGGCGCGGAACGGCCAGCGCCGGCGCGCGCACGAGGTTCACGAAGTCGAAGTACATCCGGTTCGGGTCGTCGAAGTGGGGCCGGTGGGTGAACACCCAGGCGAACTGCGCGTGGACGTTCAGGGTCACGTTCGGGAAGACGGTGAAGTGCCAGTCGTCGTTCAGCTGCGACTCGGAGAGCTCCGAGAAGTCGCAGCCGAGCGCGGGGCCCTGCTTGCGGATCGCGTCGGCGATCGCCGCGCGCGCCTCGGCGACGCTCCTGATGCCGTCCGGGTCGATCCCGAAGCGCCGCAGGAAGAACGCGGCGACGAGCGGCGTGACGGTCCCGTGCCCGGGGTGGCGCGGGCTCGGCTGCGCCTCGGGAAAGATCATGCGCGTGTGGCGCTCGTAGCAGTCGTAGCGCGTGTTGACGTCGTCGCTGAACTCGAGCGTCCACGCATGGGTGGCGGAGATGTGATAGGCCTCGTTGAAGGCGTCGACCGACGTCTTCCAGTTGCACGGCACCTCGAGCGTCACGTCGTTCGCGACGCTCCACTCCTCGAAGTGGTACGGCGCGAGCTGCTCCGGCACGACGCCGAGGTACGAAAGGAGCGGCTCGGCGTCCGGGTCCATGCACACGAACACGAAGCCCGCCCACGTCTCGCAGCGCACCGGCTGGAGCCGCAGCCGCGCGGGCGGGAGACCCTGCGGAAAGCTCTCCGGGTCGAGCGCGCAGCGCAGCGACCCGTCGAGCTCGTATTGCCAGCCGTGGAAGGCGCACGCGAAGCGCTCGGCGTGGCCGCGCCCGGGCGGGCGCAGGCGGTTGCCTCGGTGCATGCAGACGTTGTGGCAGGCGGCGAGCGAGCCGTCGCGCTGGCGCACGACGAGGATGGACTCGCGCCCGAGCTCGAACGTCAGGTAGTCGCCCGGCTGCGGCACGTCCGAGGCGCGGCCCGCGAGCAGCCACACCCGCGGCCACAGGCGCTCCCACTCGAGCTCGGCGAAGGCGCGGCTCGTGTAGCGCTCCTTCGGGATGGGCTCGAAGCGCGCGGGGCTCGGCGTCGCCATGGGACTCCCCTGCGAGAGGGAGCGTGGCACGAATTGATCAGCCAGTCAATAAGTATCCGATTCGCATGATGTAGCGATCAGTTAGCCGCTCGTCCGCTCATCGAGCGCCGGGCTGCCTCAGCAGCTCGCCGCGGAGCAGCGCCTGGAAGGCGCGCAGCGCCGCGTCGTGCGCGCCGCTCGACGGCAGGAGGCCCCGGAACCACGAGAGCCCATAGCTCGCCGCCACGATCAGGTGGACGGCGCTCTCGATCTCGAGCTCCTTCGGCAGCTCGCCGCGCTCGACGCCGGCGGCGAGCACTTCGGCGAAGAGCGCCGGCACCTCGCCGCCCAGCGCCCCGACGCGCGCAGCGAGCTCGCCGTGCCGGCGCGCGTCGACGGGCGCGAGGGCGAGGAAGTCCGCGAGCCCGGGGTGCTCCCGGTTCAAGGCGACGCTCGCCTCGACCATTCGGCAAAGCCGCTCGACGGCGCTGCCGCCGGCCCCGGCGGCGTCGCGGT
>DATAGA010000427.1:0-5275 GCA_036257215.1 Myxococcota bacterium | reverse complement strand
CTTGTCCGAGCGCCCGAAGCCGACGAGATCCGGCGCCACCGCGCGCAGGCCCGCCGCCACGAGGCCGGGGATCATCTTGCGATAGAGGTAGCTCCAGCTCGGCTCGCCGTGGAGCAGGAGCACGGGCCGCGCCTCGCGTGGCCCCTCGTCGACGTAGTGGATCCGCAGCCCGCGCACGTCGACGTAGTGCGGTGCGAACGCGTACCCCGGAAGCCCCGCGAAGCGCTCGTCGGGCGTGCGCAGGACGTCGCTCCGCGTGACGGAGGTGGCGGACACGGGCTTCTCCCAGGCGCGCGTGACCGATGCTACGCGATCGCGACGCCCGCACGGCAGACCGCCGAACCAGCCCGCTCAACGCGGCTCGACGTCGGTCTCGCCCGCGGCCCGCAGGTCCAGCTCCTTCCGCTGCGCGCCGGCCCGCTCGAGCGCGCGGGCGCGCTCGCGGTCGATCTCGAGGATCAGCTCGCGGCGCATGCGCTCGCGCTGCGCGGCGCCGAGGTCGATCAGGCGCTGCTGGAGCAGCTGGTTGTACTTCGCGAGGAGCTCGGCCGGTACGAGGGTCCGCGCCGAGCCGGGCGCGTAGTGGACGAGGCGGGTGGCGCTGGCCTCGTCGCCGCGGCTCGAGCGCGCGCGCACCTCGAGCACGTTCTTCCCGACCTGGAGCGGGACGAGCGCCTCGAAGGAGCCGTCGGGGTGGAGTCGCACCGCGTGCGCGGGCTCGCCCGACGTCGCGTTGCGCGCGGCCACGTCCGCCACGTCCGCCACGGCCGTCGCCTCGACGAAGTCCGAGAGGCGGCCCGGGTCCGGCACCGGCGTGAAGAGGCCCTCGCTGAGCGCCGCCATGTCGACGGCCGCGATCGGGCCCTCGAGCGCCTCGGGGCCGATCGCGAAGGAGTGGATGCGCACGCCGGCGCGGCGCGCGCGGACGGCCGCGGCGCGCACGGCTCCGACGTTGCCCGGCTCGCTCGCCAGATATGGAAGCGTCGGCTGCCCGTCGGTGAAGAAGAGGATCAGCTTCGTGCTCGCGGGGTCGGCGGTCCCCACCGAGCCCGCGAGGCCGAGCAGCTCGAGCGTCGCGAGGTCGATGCCCGCCGCCATGTGCGTCATGCCGTACGGCTCGCTGCGCGCGAGGTCGTAGAGCGCCGAGCGCACGCGCCGGTAGTCGGCGGTGAGCGGCTCGCGCGTGAGCGCCGCGCGGCGAACGGGCGGCCGGTAGAGGTCGGCAGGGCGCTCCACCAGCGCCTCGCCGGCGAACGTCACGACCCCGACCCGCGTGCGGTTCGGGTCGAGCCCGTCGACCACGCGCTCCGCCGCGGCGACTTCGGCGGCCAACACGGAGTCGCCCGAGTCCGTGCTGCGCTGATCGCGCTCGGAGCGAGCGGCGCCGAGCTCGCCGTCCCCGTCGACGTCGACCCCGCTCGGCTGGCTCGCCGACTCGGACGTGTCGATGGCGAGGACGAGGTCGAAGCGGCCGTTCCCCGCACCGCGCGCGAGCGCGCTCCCGGCGACGAACGCGCCGGCGGCGTCGGTGACGATCGCTTCGGCCTCCGGGAGGTCGATCCGGACCTCCACGCCGTGCGTCGGCCCGACGGACGGCGCGGCCACGTGCGCGAGGGCGGCGTCGAGCCGACGCGCGGTCGCGTCGGGCGAGAGGTCGCCCTCGAGCGTGCCGGACGCCGCGCGCCGCCTCTCGTCGGGCGCGTTCGCCGCGCTCGCGACCGGGGCGAGCGTGGCGAAGAGCCGGCCCAGGCCGCCCTCGTAGGGCTCCGCCATCGCGTCGGTGACGCCGCCGATCGGACCGACACTGGCGCGCGTCGCGGTCCCGCTCGGCCGCGCGGCCTGGAGCAGGCCGATCACCCGGTCGGTCTCGGCGAGGAGCACGGGCGCCCCGCCCCAGCCGCGCAGATCGGGTCGGCCCGCGAGATCGACCTCGATCGCCGTCGCCGCGCTGCTCACCACGGTCCCCTGTAACGTCCGCTCGTTCGGGTCCGTCGGTGCCGGAGGTCCGACGACGACGACCGACGCACCGGGGGCGGGCGGCTCGGGCGTGGGCTCGAGCAGCCGCACGCGGCTGGGCGGCCCCTCGAGCGCGAAGACGAGGAAGTCGTCGCGGTACGACGCGCCGGGCGCGTGGAACGCGCGTCCGGGGCTCGCGAAGTAGCGGCGCGAGAGCGCGAGCGGGGACGCGGCGCCCCTTGCGGTGAAGCGGAGCTCGCCCACCTCCGCGAGCCGCGTGCGATCGAAGGAGTGCGCGGCGCCGACGGCCACGGCGCCGGCCTTCCCCGCCGCGGGCAGGAAGAAGACGAGCCCGGTGTCGCCCCCGCCGCGCAGCTCGCTGCGCGCGACGCGCGGGCCGTCCGCGCGCGCCGCCGCCGCGTGCAGCACGAGGGCGCACACCGCGAGCCGCCACATCGTCACGGCTCCGCGTCGTCGTCGCGTGCGCGCTCGGCGAGCTCGTGGTTCGCGACGGGCGGGAGCGACCCCAGGTACTCCGCGATCGCCTCGAGGTCGGCTTCCGACACGTGGGTGTAGCCCTCCTCGATCACCTCCTTCATGACGCCGGTCGCGTCGTCGCCGTCGGGCTCCATCGCCGTCTGCAGGAACCAGACGAGGTCCGTCGCCGTCCAGTCGGCGATGCCGGTCTCGCCGTCGGGCGTGAGGTTCGGAGCGAGCTCACCTTCGGGGCCGTCCGCGGAGCCGGCCAGCCAGCGCGAGCGGTCGAGCGTGCCGGCGAGGTTGCGCGGCGTGTGGCACTCGCCGCAGTGCGCCACCGCGTTCGCGAGGTAGGCGCCCCGGTTCCACCGGTCGGATCTCGCTCGGTCGGGCTCGAAGCGCTGGGGCGTGAAGAAGAGGATCTGCCAGGCGAGGGCGGACACTCGCCACGAGAAGGGCGGGAGCGCGTCGGGGGGACGGTTCTCGTTGCGCTCGGGCGGAAGCGAGAAGAGGTACGCCTTGAGGTCGAGGAGGTCCTGGTCGCTCATTCCCGTGAACGAGGTGTACGGGAACGTCGGGAAGTAGGCGCTCCCGTCCGGCGCGCGTCCCTCGCGCATGGCGCGCACGAAATCGGCTTCGCTCCACGCGCCGATCCCCGTCTCGCGATCGGGCGTGATGTTCGTGCTGTAGTACACGCCGAACGGCGTCTCGAGCGGCCGCCCCCCGGCGAGCCGCGCGCCGCCGCCCTCGACGTCCGTGTGGCACGAGCAGCCGCCGCTCGCCCGGAGCACGGCCTCGCCGCGCGCGATGCGCTCATCGGACGCGCGAGTGGACGCGACGTCGCCGTTCGCGTCGTTCGCGCGCTCCGTGGGCGAGCAGGCGAGCGCAGCCGCCGTCGCGAGCGCGGCGGCCGCGCAGCCCCGACGCCCCGTCAGCTCCCGCCGCCCTTGCGCTTGAAGGACTCCTCCTTCGGCTTGCGGAAGGTGTCGTGGCAGCCGCCGCACGTCTTGCCGGTCGCCCGGATCTGCTCGCCGACCGCGACGGGGTCGCCCCCCTTCGCGATCTCCGCCAGGCGCGCCGTCTCCGCCTGGAACTTCTCGATGCTCTGCTGGAACTCGGCCGGCTTCTCCCAGATCCCCGGCTCCGCGTCGGTCGCGCCGTCGGTCACCTTGCGCTCGAACGCCAACGCGACGAGCTTCGCGCGCGCCGCGAGCCCGTCCGCGTGAACGGCAGCCGCGCCCGGCACGGTGAGCCGGTACTTCATCAGGTTCGCGAGCGCGGCCATGTCGCCGCTCACGGCCTCCATGAGCGACTGGCGGTACCTGAGCGCGCCCTCGTCGGCGCGCGGGTCGGCCTGTGCGTGCGACGCGGCCGCGAAAGTCAGGGCGGCGGCCGCCGCGAGCGCCACCCTCGCCCTCGAGCTCGTCTGCATTCCATCTCCTCTTGTTCCAGCCGAGACGGCTTCGGTCGGCGAGCGACGCGACTCGGTGTCAGGCGCTCGTGGCGCCGCCGCCTTGCGCAGCGCCGAAGATGGCCGGGTTGTAGTAGTACCGCTCGCGGCGGATCTTGCCCTGGTCGATCTCGTGGACTGCGGTCTCGCGCAGCTGCACCGTGCGGCCGTCCCGGAGCGTCACGGTAGAGTCCCACTCGATGCAGATGGTCGTCGGGCCGATCCAGACGTTGACCGCCTTCGAGCTCATCCCGGCCGTCATCTGCTCCCACCCCTTCATCTTCTCCTCGAGGCCCCCGTGCCCGACGACCTGGTCACCGGTCGCCTCGACGGAGACCGCGTCGGGGTGGTAGAGCGCGCGGATCTCGGCGGCTCCGAACGCGGGACCCTGGCTCATGCGCACGATCTTGCGGGCGAGCGCGTCCAGGCCGCCTGCCTGGGAGCGCCGGGGCGTCGCCTTCCTCGTCGCCTTGCGCGCGGGCGTCCGCCGCGCGCTCGTCTTCTTGCGAGCGGACTTCTTGCTCGAGCTCTTCGCCTTCGCCATGGCTTCTCCTCTTGGCGCGCAGGGACCGAAAAAAGTCTACCTCCCCTGGAGCGAGCGCGACGAGGTGCGCGCGCGCTTTGCTGCCAATTCACGGGACGCAGCCCGGTCTCCGGGTGTATAAGGGCCAGGGGGAACGGCCCGTCCGCCTCGCGCGGGACGGGCGCGAGGAGAACGCGATGCGGTGGCCCAGCCTGGGCGCACTCGTCGGCGCCGTCCTCGCCGCCGCGGCCGCGGCGGCCGAGCCGAACGCCGATCTCGTGGCGCCCATTCAGAAGTTCGTCGACAGCTTCAACCAGGGGGACATGGCCGCTGCCGCGGCAACCCACGCGACTACGGACGTCTCGATCATCGACGAGTTTCCGCCGTACCTCTGGCGCGGAGCCCAGGCGCTCGAGACCTGGAGCGCGGACCTGGCCAGCGACGCGAAGAAGCGCGGCATCACCGACCAGAAGGTCGAGATCGGGCGTCCCACCCGGGAGGAGCTGGCGGGGGATCACGCCTACGTCGTCGTGCCGGCCGTCTACACGTTCAAGGAAGGCGGCACCGCCATGCGCGAAGAAGCGCAGTTCGTCTTTGCGCTGCGGAAGGGCAGCGGCGGCTGGCTGATCCACGGCTGGGCGTGGACCGGGCCGAAGCCGTCCCCGACGGGGGCGCTGCAAGAGAGGTAGCTAGCCGGCGAGCCGCTCGAACAGCGACTGCTCGACGTCGGCGACCTCGCGCGCCAGCGCGGCGGCGTCCGCCCAGCACTCGGCGGGCGCGCCCTCTGCCGACGCGGCCAGCAGGCGCTCCGAGGCGGCCGTCCACCCGTCCGCCGCGCGAGCCGCGAGCGCGGGCGCGTCCGCCGGAGC
>DATAGA010000406.1:0-1953 GCA_036257215.1 Myxococcota bacterium | reverse complement strand
CGGTTCATGTCGGTCGCCACGTAGCCCGGATCGGCCGCGTTCACCTTGATCGGCGTGTCGCGCAGCTCCCAGGCGAACTGGATGGTGATCGCGTTCACCGCCGTCTTCGAGCTGTTGTACGCGAGGAACTTGACCGGCATGCTCGGGTCGCTGTTCCGCGTCAACGAGCCGAGCCCCGACGAGAGGTTCACGATGCGCCCGGCGGGCGAGCGCCGCAGCAGCGGCAGGAACGCCTGGGTGGTGCGCACCACGCCGAAGACGTTCGTCTCGTAGGTGCGCCGCACGACGTCGAGCGAGACGCGGCTCGGCGGCCCGTCGTCGATCGCGATGCCGGCGTTGTTCACGAGCACGTCGAGGCGGCCGGGATCGCGCGAGACGGCCTCGGCGGCCGCCGCGACGCTCCGGTCGTCGGCGACGTCGATCGCGAGCGGTCGGACGTCGAGGCCCTCGGCGCGCAGCTTCTCCGCCGCAGCCCGCCCGCGCTGCTCGTCGCGCGCGCCGAGCAGCACGAGGCACCCTTCGCGCGCGAGCTGTCCGGCGATCTCGAGGCCGATCCCCTTGTTGGCTCCGGTGACGAGGGCGACGCGGCGCTCCGGCATGCGGGATCTCCCGGGCGGCCCTGGAAGCGTCGCAGGCGCGGTACGGCGCCGCCAGCGCGGCCGCCGTCCCGCCGCCGCGTGGTACGCTCGCACCCTCGGGGCGACCCGGCGGTCCGCTGCGTAACGGCGCGAGCGCGCCGGGCGTTCTCCTCGGCAGAGGAGCCCACGTGACGGCGGTGGCCCCCGCGGACCGCGCGGCCGAACTCGAGACGCTCTTCCGCGACCAGCGCCGGCGGCTCTTCGGGCTCGCCTACCGGCTCACCGGCAGCGCCGAGGACGCGGAGGACGTCGTGCAGGAGGCGTTCGCGCGCGCCGCGGCGCACGCGCCGGCCCTGGTGCGCACGCAGCTCGGGCCGTGGCTCGCCCGCGTCGCGACCAACCTCGGGATCGACGCGCTGCGCCGCCGTCGGCGACGCGCCTATGCGGGCCCGTGGCTCCCCTCGCCGATCGACGACGACGCGCTCGAGCCCGCTGGCGCGCTGCCCTCCGACGCGGGCGACCCCGAGGTCCGGTACGGGCGGGCCGAGAGCGCGACCTTCGCCTTCCTCGTCGCGCTCGAGGCGCTCTCGCCGCGCCAGCGCGCGGTGCTCCTCGCGCGCGACGTGCTCGGGCACTCGGCGCGCGCGACCGCCGAGCTCGTCGGGACGTCGGAGGGCAGCGTGCGCGTGCTGCACCTGCGCGCGCGGCGCGCGCTCGAGGCGTACGACGCGCAGCGCTGCCTCCCGACCGCGGAGCTGCGCGAGCGCCACCGCGAAGCGCTGCAGCGCTTCCTCGACTGCGCGCTCGCCGGCGACGCGGCCGGGCTCGAGGCGCTCCTCGCCGAGTCGGTGCGCACGGTGACCGACGCGGCGGGCGAGTACACGGCGCTCGCGACGCCGCTCGAGGGCCGCGCGCGCGTCGCGCGGCTCTACCTCGTCGCCGCCGCCACCCGCCGCGAGAGCGGCGCGCTCACCGAGCTGCGCATGCTCAACGGCCTGCCGGCCGCGCTGATCACGCTCGCGCGACCGGTGCGGCGCCAGGGGCCGCGCACCGTGCTGCGCGTCGAGCTCGACGAGGCCGGCCGCATCCGGCTCGTGCACGCGATCCTCGCGCCGCGCAAGCTTTCGGCGCTGCGGACGCCCGGCGTAGTCGCCTAGGCGCGCGACCCAGAGTCGTCGCACAGCTTCCTCGCCGGATCCGGCTAGCCGACCGAGCGGCTTCCCGGCTCCCGTCGGCTAGCCGATGAAGAACGCGTTCAGCTTGTTGCCGTCGAGGTCGCGGAAGTAGCCCGCGTAGAAGCCGTCGCCGCGCGGGCCGGGCGGGCCCTCGTCGGTGCCGCCGAGCTCGAGCGCCTTGCGGTAGATCGCGTCGACGT
>DATAGA010000402.1:0-2284 GCA_036257215.1 Myxococcota bacterium | reverse complement strand
CAGCGACGGCGTGTCGATGCGGTGGCGGAAGTGCTGCGGGCGGATGTCACCGGCGAGGTGCGTCGATGCGTTGGTGTGCCCGTTAGCGTGGCAGTCGAAGCACGCCACGCCGTCGTGCGGGTGCAGCGAGCGCCGGTCGTCGGTCAGGTTGAACTGCTGCTGCGGGAACGGCGTCAAGAGCAGGCGCAGGCCGTCGAGCTGCTTCGGGTTCAGGATCCCGTCGAAGAGCTCGAAGAAGTTCCGGTTCGTGACGAGCTGTCCCTGCGACACGTCGCCGAGGTCGGGGCGCGTCGTCAGGAAGATCGCCGGCGGGAATTCGGGCAGGAAGTGGTCGGGGAGGTCGTAGTCGAGGTCGAAGCGCGTGAGGTCGCGTCCCTCCTGGTGCTTCACCTCGTCGATCTGGAACTTCGGGAAGAGCATCCCGCCCTCGGCGTGGTTCGGGTGCGGCAGCGGCATGAAGCCGGCGGGGAAGACGCCGCGCGTCCGGATGTCGTCGGGCGACGTCTCGGCGAGCTGCTCCCACGTCGTGCCGGCGCCGAGCCTCGCGCGAACCCCCTCCTGCACGGGCTTGCCGCGCGTCATCGCGACGCCGAGAGCGGGACGGTCCGAGAGGTCGTAGCGGGCGGCCAGCAGCGCCGCCTGCTTCGCCATGACGTCGGGCTTCGCCGCGCTCATCTTGCGCACGAGCGCGTTGAAGTCGGTGGGCTGCGCGACCGGGATGTAGCTCGTCTCGCCTCGCAGCGGGATGCTCTTCGCGCGGAGCTCGTCGCGCACCCGGTTGGCGGTTTCCTGCCCGAGCGCGGGCGCGGCGAGCGCCAAGGCGGGGGGGAGGCTCAGCAGCGCGGTGAGGAGGAGGGGGAAGCGAGGGCGAGGATCGGCGGGGACGGGTCGGCGCATCGGGCAACTCCTGGCCGGCGTCGCGCCGGCGTGGTCACCCGCTGCCTCGAAGCGTAGCGCTCCGCGCCCGCGGTTTGCGACCGCGCGGCGCGTCGGGATCCTCGGCCGCTAGTGCGGCGGCGGGAAGAAGCCCGACACCCAGAGCCCGAGCACCGCGCCCGCGAGCAGCGCGAGGTTCACGCCGATGACGATCGCCCAGTTGGTCCCGCGCGGCTCGGCGGGGCCGTAGGGCGCCTCGGCCGGCGCGCTCGGGAGCGGCGGGCCGTGCGCGGTCAGGCGGTCGCCGGGCGGCGGCCGGATGGGAAACTCGGGGGCCGGCGGCGCGATCTCTACCGCGACCGCGCCGGGTCGCGTGGCCGTGGCTGCGGATGCCGCGGCCGCGGCAGATTCGGGCGGAGTCGCGAACGCGGGCCCGGCCGTCGCGAGCACCGTCGGACGTGTCCCCGGCCCTTGTGCGGCGACGGGGTCGCGAGGCAAGCGCGCGTGCGGCGCGGCCGCGGCCGCACGGGCGCCCGCGTGCGCGGCGGGCCGCGGGTCGAGCGCCTCGAGCGCGTCGATCTCGATCTCGGGCGTCGAGTCGCGGCCGGGCGCGTCGAGGACGGCCTCGGCCTCGTGACCGGGCAGCGCCGTGAGATTCCCGCGCAGCACCTCGCCGGAGAGCTGCTGCAGGCGCTGCGGGTTGCCGCCGCTCGCGCGGAGCAGCCGGCGCACGAGCCCCGCGTCGAAACGGCGCTGCAGCTCGAACGCCGTGCCGGCCCGTACCAGGCGCGTGCGCACGTAGTGCTCCGCCTCCTCGAGCGAGAGCGGGGTCGAGACGCGCAGCTCCGCGACGTCGCGCGCGAGGACGGCGAGCACGCGCCCCGCGCGCGCCTCGTCGATCGGGACGAGCAGCAGCCGCAGCGCGCCGTCGCCCTCGCGCACGAGGCCGGCCAGGCCCTCGGCGCTCTCGGGCGGGATCGAGCTCGCCTCGTCGACGAGGAGGAGCAGCGGCCGCCCGAGTGCGGCGCTCGCGCGCGCCGAGCCGAGCAGCTCGCGCTCCGGGAAGTGGCCCGCGGGCTCGCCGAGGAGGCCCAGGATCCAGCCGCACAGCTCGCCGAAGCCGAGCGAGGCGTACGGAAGGTAGAGCGTGCGGAAGTCGCCGGCGAGGCGCTCCGCCAGGACGTGGACGAGCAGCGTCTTGCCGACGCCGGGCGGGCCGGAGAGGACCTGCACGGTGCGGCCGTGGCGGTAGCCGTGCTCGAGCTGCGAGAGCGCCTTCTCGGTGACCTCGCGCGGAATGTACGCCGCGGGATCCGCGGTCGGCGCGAAGGGATCCACCGAGCTAGCCGCGGAAAGCGCCGGCGAGACCGCGGCTATCCGGTTCCGGCGTGTAGGGCGATCGCGAGGG
>DATAGA010000433.1:0-7767 GCA_036257215.1 Myxococcota bacterium | reverse complement strand
TGGGCCAGCGTCAGGTGGGAGCGCGCGGGGTCCTCGAGCTCGAGCGTCCGCACCCCGACCGGGTGCGGCCCGAACGCGGCCGTCGGCCCGAGGTCGTTCGGCGGGTAGACCTGCTGCGCGTAGTGTCGGCTGTGCACGACCACGCGCTCGAGCGCGGCGTCGATGCGGGCTTCGAGCGAGGGACCGCTCGCGAGTCCGAGCGAGTCGAATGCGGCGCCGCAGCGCGCGAGGATCCGCGACGCCGCCTTCGACCGTGCGCGCGCCACCGCCGAGTAGCGCTTGGCGCGGTCGCAGCGCCCGCCCGCGTACGCGCGCGCGTAGCACTTCGCGCCGAAGGACTTGACCACCGCGCCCGCGAGCGCCCGCACGCGCGCCGCGACTTCGCTCTGGCAGGCGCGCGCGTCGGGACCGAGGGCCGCGAGGTCGTCCGCGTAGGCGAGCTCGAGCTGGTCCTCGGCGAAGTCGCCGCACGCCTGCGGGATCTGGAGGACCGCGTCGTCCACGCCGAGGTAGCCGAGCGCGTCGGCGCTCGCCTCGTCGCAGCGACGGCGGATGGGCACCTCGGAGCGCGCGAGCAGCTCGTCGAGCGCGCCGCCCTCTTCGCGCAGCGCGTCCTCGCAGGCGGCCGCGTCGACACGCGCGCGGCAGCGCCCCACCGCGGCGGTGTAGTCCGCGAGGCAGCGGGCTCCCTCGTCCCCCGCCCCGCGCAGGCAGCCGGCCGCGCTCGGCGCCGCGTGAGCGGGCGGGGGTCCCGATAGGCCGAGCGCGGCGAGGGGTAGCCACGCGAGCGAGGTGCGCGGGCGCACGGATCAGCGCTGCCCGTGCAGGCCGCGGGCGTGGCCCTTCTCCGCGTGGTCGTGCTCGTGCCCGTGGTCGTGCCCGGGAGGCCGCGCCGCGAGCGAGCGCGCGCGCGTCGCGAGCTCCCCGCTCGCGCACAGACCCTTCGCCGCGACGAGGCGTTCGAACGCGGCCTGCCAGCGGCGGTAGTAGTGGAAGCCGCCGGAGTCGTCATCGCGGGCGATCTCCTCGATCAGCAGGCGCCGGAACTCCTCCCACTCGAAGCGACCGGCCTCGCAGAGGGCGAGCGTCACGCCGAAGAGGCGGCTCTCCCACGGCGCCTCGAAGCAGAGCTCGCCGTTGCGCCGCGGCGGGGCGACGGGGCCCTCGAGATCGAGGCGCGGCTCAGCCATCGCCGGCGTCGCCCGGCGACTTCGCCCGCGCGACCCCGATCATCGCGTCGCGGGTGACGAGGGCGCGGAGCGCCTCCTCCGAGAGCCCCTCGCTGCCCGGCGGCCGCTCGGGAAGGACGAGGTACCGCACCTCGGAGCTCGAGTCCCAGACCCGCACCTCGAGCCCGGGCGCGAGCTCGAGGCCCATCTCGCGCAGCACGGCGCGCGGCTCGCGCACGACCCGCGAGCGGTACGGCGGAGACTTGTACCAGGTGGGCGGAAGGCCGAGCACGGGCCAGGGGTAGCAGGAGCACAGCGTACACACGACGACGTTGTGGACCTCGGGCGTGTTCTCGACGACGACCATGTACTCGCCCTGGGGTCCGCCGAAGCCGAGCTCGGCGATCGCCGCGGTGCCGTCCTCGAGGAGCCGCCGGCGGTAGTCGGGGTCGACCCAGGCGCGAGCGACGACCCGGGCGCCGTTCAGCGGTCCGACCTCTTCCTCGTAGCGCCGCACGACGGCGTCGACCTGCGCCGGGTCGAGCAGGCCCTTCTCGGTGAGCAGCGCCTCGAGCGCCTCCACCCGGAGCGCGATCGCCGCGTCGTCGCGCGCGTCGCTCACGCGTCGTCGTCCGCTTCGAGGTACGGCTCGAAGCAGTCGAGGTGCACGAAGGCCGTCGAGTCGGCGGTCGGCCCGAACAGCTCGCGGCACGCGAAGCGGACGGCGTAGACGTACTGCGGATCCTCGCCGCCGCCGTGGGCGTGGACGTCGGGGTAGATGCACGCCGGGTACACCCGCGCGACGACGCCGCGGCGCGTGCGCGCGTAGGCGGGAAGGCGGGTGTGGCCCGCGGGCTGGTGGTTCGTCGTGCGCACCCGGTCGCCGACGCCGAACACGGGCGGCCGCTCGAGCGCGCGCACGAACCCGTGCGGCGCCGGCGGGCGCGGAGCGGGCAGGGCGGGGAGCGGCGCGGCCGGCCGCTTGGCGCCGGCCACGCGCCCGTCGAGCTCGCCGGCGTGCAGCACGCCCGCCCCCGTCAGCCGATCCTCGAGCGACGCGAGCCAGCGCCCGTAGTAGCCGTGGGCGAGGTAGCGGATCGGGTCGAGCCGCTCGATCCAGTGGCGGCCCTCGTCGATGTTGCCGCCGAGCCGCTGGCCCGCGATCAGCCGCATTCCGAACGTCCGCCGCTCCCAGCGCGCGTGGAAGACGGGCTCGTCGCGCTCCGCGTCGACGCGCCCGAAGCCGTGCATGCCGCCCAGGTCGTGGATGCCGTTCACGGCGGAAGCATAGAGCAGCGCGTGCCGGACCCCGCTAATCTCCGCGGCCGGCGCGCCCTGCCCGAGGAGCCTCCGCTCGATGCGCCCCGCCCCGAAAGACGCCCCGTTCTCGATCGCCATCCTCGGCGCGGGCTTCGCCGGCCTCGGCACCGCCATCCAGCTGAAGCGCGCCGGCATCCGCGACTTCACGATCTTCGAGCGCGCCGGCGAGGTGGGCGGCACCTGGCGCGACAACACCTACCCGGGCGCGGCCTGCGACGTGCCCTCGCACGTCTACTCGCTCTCGTTCGAGCCCAACCCCGACTGGTCGCGCGCCTTCGCCGAGTCGGGCGAGATCCACCGGTACCTGCTGCGCCTCGTGGAGAAGTGGGGGCTGCGGCCCCACCTGCGCTTGGACACCGAGATCGTCGAGGCGCGCTGGGACGAGTCGAGCGGCCGCTGGGAGCTCACCACCAATCGCGACGAGCGCGTCGAGGCGCGTGTCGTCGTCTCCGGGGTCGGCGGCCTCGTGGACCCGCGCTGGCCGGACCTGAAGGGCCTCGAGAGCTTCGCCGGCGAGGTGATGCACACCGCGCGCTGGGACCACGACTACGACCTCGCCGGAAAGCGCGTCGGCGTCGTCGGCACGGGCGCGAGCGCGGTGCAGGTCGTCCCTTCGATCGCGCCGCAGGTGGAATCGCTGGCCGTGTTCCAGCGCACCGCCGCCTGGGTGATGCCGAAGCAAGACCGCGTCTACTCCGAGCGCGTGCGCCGGTTCCTGGCGCGTCACCCCGCGGCGCTGCGCGCGAGCCGGCTCGCGCAGTACTGGCTCAGCGAGATCATGGGGCCGATGATCTACCTCGACGCGCCGCGGCTCTCGGCCGTCGCGGAGCGCGGGTCGCTCCGCTACCTCGAGCAGGCGGTGCGCGACCCCGACGTGCGCGCGAGGCTCACCCCGAGCTTCCAGTTCGGCTGCAAGCGCATCCTGATCTCGGACGACTACTGGCAGGCGTTCGACCGCCCGAACGTCGAGCTCGTCACCGACCCGATCGACGAGCTCGTGCGCGAGGGCGTGCGCACGAAGGACGGGCGCGTGCGCGAGCTCGACGCGCTCGTCCTCGCGACCGGCTTCGCGCTCAACATCGCGACCGCGCCGTTCCCCGTGATCGGACGCGGTGGCCGCTCGCTCGCCGACGTCTGGAAGGACGGCGCGAGCGCGTACAAGGGCCTCTCCGTCCACGGCTTCCCGAACTGGTTCATCCTGATGGGACCGAACACGGGCCCCGGGCACACCTCCGTGCTCGTGTTCACCGAGGCGCAGATCTCGCACGCCCTCGGCGCCATCCGGCGCATGCGCGAGCGCGGCTGGAAATCGGTCGAGGTCCGGCGCGACGCGCAGGAGGGCTACAACGCGGGCCTCGAGCGCCGCATGCGCCACATGGTGTGGTCGTCGGGCTGCAAGAGCTGGTACCTCTCGCCCGACGGCAAGAACCACTCGCTCTACCCGGGCCCGGCCGCCGAGTACGCCCTGCGCGCCCGGCGCTTCCGCGCGTCGGACTACGCGATCGAGAGGTGGTGATGTCGAACGCAAGGGCCGCCGTCGCATCCACGACCTGCCTCGCCACCCTGCTCTCGCTCGCAGCGGCGGGCGCGGCCGCCGAGCCGGTGCGCCTCTCCGACCGCGTCGCCTTCGCCGAGGGCTCGGGCGTCACCCGCGCCGTACGCGAGGAGTGCGGGCTCGAGCGCGGGCTGCCCGAGTACGTGCGCTCGGCCGCGCGCGACGTCGAGCTCGTCTCCGGTGCGGCCAGCGGACCGCGCACGCTCGATCTCCACGTCACCGAGGTCCACGCGCCGGGCGGCGGCCCCTTCTCGGGACCGAAGGCGATGACGGTCGAGGCGACGCTCCGCGAGGGCGGCCGCGTGGTCGCGACCGCGCGCTCGCGCCGCGTCACCGCCGAGCCCTTCGGGGGAACCTGCGACCAGCTGCGCAAGGTCGCGCGCGCGATCGCGTCCGACCTCGCGGCGTGGTTGGCCTCGCCGAGCAAGGGCGCCACGCTCGGCGACGCGCCCTAGGGGCGTCGCGGAGCGCGCGCGTCAGTCGCGTCGCGAGAGGTCGAAGGCGCGGATCAGCGTGTAGAGGTGCGAGCGCGCCAGGTCGAGGCGCTGCGCCGCGGCCGTGACGTTCCAGCCCGCCTCCTCCAGCGTGCGCTCCACCAGCGCGCGCTGGAAGGAGCGCGTCGCCTCCTGGAAGGTCTGCTCCGCGGCAGCGCGCGGCCCGGCCTCGCCAGTCGCGTGCGCCGCTCCCGGGAAGACGTGGCGCTCGCCGACCTCGGCCGCGCCCTCGCCCGCCGCGCGGATGCACGCCGCCTCGATCGCGTTCTCCAGCTGGCGCACGTTGCCCGGCCAGGGTGCGGCTTCCACCGCGCGCAGGGCCCCCAGCGAGAGCGCCAGCCGCGGGAGCCCGTGGCGCTCGGCCGCCCGCTCGGCGAAGGCGCGCGCGAGCTCCGGCACGTCCGCCGCGCGCTCCGCGAGCGACGGCACCCGGACCGGCAGGACTTTCAGGCGGTAGTAGAGATCTTCGCGGAAGCGGCCGGCCGCCACCGCCGCATCGAGGTCCACGTTCGTCGCCGCGATCACGCGCACGTCGGCCGCGACCGGCTCGCCGGCACCGAGCGGGTAGTAGCGCTTCGACTGGAGCAGCTGGAGCAGCTTCGCCTGCGTCGCGACGCTGAGCTCGCCGATCTCGTCCAGGAAGAGCGTGCCGCGCTCCGCAGCCGCCACCTTCCCCGGAAGGCGGCGGGTGGCGGTCGAGTGGCTGCCAGGCAACGCGCCGAACAGCTCGCTCTCGACGAGGCTCTCCGGCAGGCTGCCGCAGTTCAGCTCCACGAACGGCTGCCCAGCGCGCGGCCCGCTGTCGTGGATGGCGCGAGCGAGCACGCTCTTCCCCGTGCCCGACTCGCCCGTCAGGAGCACCGTGACGTTCAACGGCGCGACGAGCGCGACCTCGGCGAGCGTCGCCGCAAGCGCGGGGCTTCGACCGACGAGCCCCTCGGCGCGCAGCTTCTCCCGTGGAGCTTGCGTGGGATCGGCGGCCTGCGCCGTGCGCCTCCGAATCACCAGGTTCTCGGCGAGCGGAGCGAGGTGGCGTGCGACGAGCTCGACCCGTGCGCGGTCCTCGGCGGCCCGCGCTTCCTCCGCGGGCTTGCCTTGCAGGTACAGGACGCCTCGCGGCGGGGCCTCGCCGATCGGCGCGCACAGCACGCGCTCGACGCGCCCCGCCTGGACGCTGCGCCGCTCGAAGAAGCGAGGGTCGAGCAGCGCCGACGGCGTGTCGACGATGCGCCCGGTGGACAGCGCCTCGGCGATGATTCCGCTCGACATCCGGCGACGAACTTCGGCGAGCTCCTCGGGGCCGAAGCCCTCCGCGATCCACCAGACGTCTTCGCGCCCCTCGTCGTCGCGGAGCTCGAGGTAGCCTTCGCGCGCCCCGACCAGCTCGACGAGCAGCGCGAGCGCATCCTTGAGGAACGCCTCGACCTCGCTGTGAGCGCCGAGCTCGAGGAGACGCCGGTAGAGGTCTCGCTCGACGCGGATGCGCTCGAGCTCCTCCGCCTCGAGCGGCTGGTTCGACCGGTCGCTCATGGGGCGCCTCCGCGAGCAGCATAGCGGCGCGGGCCGCCTCGACTGGGGTTACGCGCCGTGCGCGCGAGCCTGGGGTATCGAGCGCGCCCGGTGCGGCGGGCGCGGTGTCCGGCGGAGTGGACGGCGCGCTCCGACGCGTCCGCTGGAGAGGACGGTGGCGGGCCTGCCCGCGACGCCAGGCCGCGTCTCGCGCCTTCCCGGCGGTGGCACGGCGCTTGCTCTTCGGCCCGGCATGCCGCCCTTCGACACTGCGATGTCCGAAACGACCGCCCTCGCCCTTCGCGCCAGCCAGGTCTGGGTGCGCCGCACGCTGCTGTGCAGCGACGTCGTCGGCTACACCGGCCTGCTCGCCCGCCTCGGCGACCGGCGCGCGCTCCACGTCGTCCGCCGCCACGACGCGATCGTGCGCGGCTGCGCCGCGGCCCACGGCGGTGACGTGCTCGAGCTGCGCGGCGACAGCTTCCTCGTCGCTTTCACCCGCCGCACCGACGCGCTCGCGTGCGCCGTCGACATCCAGCGCCAGCTCGCCCACGACCGCGCGTATGAGCCGGACGGCGGCGTCCACATCCGCATCGGCGTCCACACGGGGGAGTTCCTGGTGGAGCGCGGGCGCTACTTCGGTCTCGAGGTCGTCGTGCCCTTCCGGCTGTGCGACGCGGCCGGCGCGGACCAGATCCTCGCGTCGGGCGCGGAGAACGAGCGCCCGGAGGCGAACGCGACCGACTGCGCTGCCGCCGAGGCAGACACCGCGCCCGGCTCGGGTCCCGACCACGCCACGGTTCCGGTCCCGATCGTCTCCGAGCGCGTGCTCACGCTCGACGGCATCCCGCGCCTCGTGACCGCCGCGGAGCTCGACTGGCGGACGGCGCCCGCCGTCCCCGCGTCCGGGGTCGCCCCGACGCCGCAACTCGCTGTCGCGGGCCGCTGATCGTGGGGCACCGTCGCGCAGAGCGGGGGCTGCGCGCCGGCTGCACGCAGGAGCCGGAGGCACCCCCGGCTCCTGCGACCCACGGAGACGGCTCGCATAGAACGGACCTTTGCCAGCAAGACTGCTTGCGGGGGTGATGGGGCAGGGATCGGCCGAAGAGATTTCTTCGAGCTGCAGCGGACGTGGTCAAGAAGTGAGTGGTAGAGCGGGCGGGGTCGCACGTAGACTCAGCGCCCGACGTCGAACGGAGAACTGCAAATGGCTGTTCGCACCATCCGAATCTCGCGACGAAAGCTTCTACAGATCGGCAGCGTTGCTCCGCTGAGTGCCCTACTGATCGCTGGCGGTGCGAGCGACGAAGAGGTGGCTGCTCTTGCCAAGAAGCTGCCTTACGGAACCGAGAACGCTCTCTGGCTCAAGGCCCAACATGAGCCCGGCGTCCACCAGCGAAACTTCAGAAGTGCGGTGAAGGTCCTCTACGAGTTTTTCGCGGCCGGAGCTCATGACAAAAACGTCGACCTACCAGAGAGTGGGCAGGCCCACGAGGGCCTCATTCTCGACGTTGCCTACAACCAGGAGAACAAGAACCACGAGAAGTCCGGCGTTCTCATCGCGCGAAGAAGCGGTGATTGGAATAACCAAATGCACCAGTCGATCGCGTGTGCATACCTGTGTGGTGCGGAGTTCGCGAAAACCAACCCGGACTTTGGGAACCTCGAGAAGGTCCGAGAAAAATACGCGTACGCCTTCGGAGTCGTCGAAGACAACATG
>DATAGA010000339.1:0-3525 GCA_036257215.1 Myxococcota bacterium | reverse complement strand
CGCGAGCTACGAGGCGTTCCTCGACGTGACGGAGGTCGAGGTGCCGACGATCGCGGCGATGAACGGTCACGCGGTCGGCGGCGGGCTCGGCCTCGCGCTCGTCTGCGACCTGCGCGTCGCGAACCGCGAGGCCCGCTACGGCGCCAACTTCGCGCGTCTCGGCTTCCACTCCGGCATGGCGGTGAGCTACCTGCTGCCGCGCCTCGTCGGCGTCCCTCACGCGCTGGACCTGCTCCTCACGGGCCGGCTGCTCTCCGGCTCGGAGGCGGCCGCGATCGGGCTCGTCCACGAGGCCGTCGCCGCGGACGAGGTCGCGGCGGCGGCGCGCCGGCGCGCCGAGGCGATCGCGGAGGCGGCGCCGCTCGCGGTGCGCGGCATGAAGCGCTCGCTCTACCGCGGGCTCGGCTGGGACCCCCGCGAGGCGGCCCGGCGCGAGGCGTTCGCGCAGGCGGAGACGCTGGCCACGGAGGACGCGCGCGAGGGAATCCGCGCGCTCCTCGAGAAGCGCGCTCCGGTCTTTCGGGGGCGCTAGCCCGGCGCCGCTGCGTCCGGGTGCCGCGACGACTCCGCCGGATCGTGCTCCGCGAGCCGCGCTACAGCTTCGTCGGCGGCCGCGGGCGCGCGCAGCGCCTCGAGCAGGGGACGCACCTTGTCCTCGCTCTCGCGCCACTCGGCGTCGGGGTCGCTGTCCGCCACGACGCCTCCGCCCGTGTGCACGTACGCGCGCCCGCCGCGCAGGAGCGCCGTGCGGATCACGACGGCGAGGCTCGCGCCGCCCCGGACGTCGAACCAGCCGAGCGCGCCGGCGTAGGGTCCGCGGCGCACCGGCTCCGCGCGGTCGAGGAGGCGCATCGCAGCCAGCTTGGGCGCGCCCGTCATCGAGCCGGGCGGGAACGCGGCGCGCACCGCGTCGAGCGCCGACAGCCCGGGGCGCAGGCGCCCACGCACCGTCGACACCAGGTGGTGGACGTTGGCGTAGGACTCGAGCACGGCGAGCTCGGGGACCTCCACGCTCCCCGTCTCGCACACGCGGCCGAGGTCGTGACGCGCGAGGTCGACGATCATCAGGTTCTCGGCGCGGTCCTTCGCCGAGGCGAGGAGCTCGGCGCCGAGCGCGCGGTCGCGCGCGGGGTCGCTCGCGCGCGGGCGCGTGCCCTTGATCGGGCGCGTCTCCACGGCGCCGTCGGCGCGCACCTCGAGGAAGCGCTCCGGCGAGGTGGAGAGCAGCGTCGCCTCCGGCAGCGAGAGCCAGGCCGCGAACGGCGCCGGGCTCGCCGCGCGAAGCGCGACGTAGAGCGCCCACGGATCGCCCGCGAAGGGCTGCTCCACGCGGCGCGTGAGGCAGGCCTGGTAGACGTCGCCCTCCCCGATGTGGTCGAGCAGGCGCGCGACCGCCGCGCGGTAGGCGTGGGCGTCGAGCGAGCTGCCGGCGCTGGGCTCGGCGCGGACGCCGCCGGCGGCGCAGCGCGAGCGCTCCGGCGCCGCGTGCTCGGGCTCCACGCGCTCGAGCGCGTCGAGCTCCGCGCGCCACGCGTCGAGCGCCGCGGCCGCGCGGCGCCGCGCGTCCGCCTCCGTCTCGCCGAAGCCGAGCGCGCAGGCGAAGCGCCGCCCGCTTCGGTGCTCGAGCGCGACCAGCCGGTCGACGAGGAGGAGCGCGACGTCGGGAAGTCCGAGGTCGTCGCGGGCGCGCAGCACGAGCGCGGGCTCGAGCTGCGCGGCGAGCTCGTAGCCGAGCCAACCGACCCCGCCTCCGACGAAGGGGGGACGGCTCGCGTCGTCGCGCACCGAGCGCGGCTCGAGCAGCGGGGCGAGCAACGCGAGCGGATCGCCCTCGGCGCGGGTGCGTCCGACCGCGACGTCAGGGCGCGCCGCGCGCGCGCACTCGACCTCGAGTGCAGCGCCGTACGCGCGCACCACCCCGTACGGGTCCGCGCCGGCGTAGGAGAAGCGTCCGAGCTGCGCGCCCGGGCGCGCGCTGTCGAGCCAGAACGCGCCCGGCCGGTCGCGCAGCGCAGCGGCGAGCGGGAGCAGCGCGTCGTCCCGCGCGTGCTCGCCGAGCGCGGGCGGACCGGCGCGCGGCAGCTCGTGGACCGCCGTGGCCGCCACTATGCTCCGCGCGCCGCCTGCCACAGGAGACAGCATGACGAGCTTCCCGCCGGCCCGCCGCATCGAGCTCGCGGCGCGCCGCCTACCCGACGGACGCGAGGTCGCGCCGCTCGGGCTCTCCGTGCACGAGGCCGGTGCGGGGCCGGCGGTCGTCCTCTGCCACGGCTTCCCCGAGCTCGGCTACTCGTGGCGAGCGCAGCTCCCCGCGCTCGCCGGTGCGGGCTTCCGCGCGATCGCTCCGGACCAGCGCGGCTACGGCGGGAGCGACCGGCCCGAGCCCGTCGAGGCGTACGACCTCCACCACCTGACCGGGGACATGGTCGGGCTCCTCGATGCGCTCGGCATCGAGCGCGCCGTCTTCGTGGGCCACGATTGGGGCGGCTTCGTCGTGTGGGCGATGCCCGTCCTCCACCCGACGCGGGTGGCCGGGGTGGTGGGCGTGAACACGCCGAACCTGCCCCGCTCGCCGAGCCGGCCCACGGAGATCATGCGCATGCTCGCCGGGGGCCGCGACGAGCGCATCTACATCCTCTGGTTCCAGCCGCCCGGCACGGCCGACGCCGTCCTCCACGGCCAGACGCGGCTCGTGTTCGAGAAGCTCCTGCGCGGCGGCGTCTCGCCCGAGGTCGCGAGCGCGCGCGCGGCGAGCATGGGCTTCGAGCCGGGGGACATGAACCCCTTCCGCCGCCTGGCGGACGTCCCGTCCTTCGGCGAGCCCATCCTCCCGGCGGAGGAGCTCGACGCGTTCGTGCGAACCTTCGAGCGCACGGGCTTCACGGGCGGGCTGAACTGGTACCGCAACATGGACCGCAACTGGGAGAGCGCCCCCGGCGTCGGCACCACGCGCATCGAGGTGCCCTGCCTCATGGTGACCGCCGAGTGGGACCCCGTGCTGCGCCCCGAGATGGCAGCGGGCATGGGCGCCCTGATCCCGGACCTCGAGACGGCGATGATCCCGCGCTGCGGCCACTGGACGCAGCAGGAGAAGCCCGCGGAGCTGAACGCAGTCCTGGTCGACTGGCTGCGCCGCAAGTTCGCACCGGGGCGCTGACGGTCCGGCGCCGGCGCGCTGGCGCGCCGCCTGGGGCGCTAGTAGACGACCTGACTCGCGAGGCTCGAGCGCGCGGGGCGGCGCCGGGCCGCGCGGGCCGCGCGCAGCGCCGCGCTGCCGAGCTCCGCGATGCGGAGGTCGCCGAAGGGGCTGCCGCCGAGGCGGTTGTTGACCATCGCGAACGCGAGCTCGCGCTTGGGGTCGGCCCACGCGCCCGAGCCGCCGTAGCCGAAGTGGCCGAAGCCGGTCTCGACGCGTCCGGCCAGGGTGAAGGCGCTGTGGTAGCCGAGGCGCCAGTGCATGGGCAGCATGATCACGCGGTCGAGGCGGCGCGTCTGGACCTCCGTCGCGCGCCGGAGCGTCTCCGC
>DATAGA010000338.1:0-2522 GCA_036257215.1 Myxococcota bacterium | reverse complement strand
CCGCCAGCCGCGCCACGCCCTCCTCGATCGCGGCCTCCTCGAGCGAGGCGTAGCCGAGCACGTACCCCGCCTGCCGCGGGGCTCGCGCGTAGAAGGGGTGCACCGGGTAGATGCCGACGCCGCGCGCGGCGGCCTCGCGGCGCAGCTCGGCCTCGCGCGAGGCAGCGAGCCCCGGGATCCAGAGCAGGCCGTGCAGCCCGGCGCGGGTGCCAGCCAGGACGGCGCGGCCCGCGAGGTGGCGCTCGACGGCGCGGCGCAGCGCCTCGCGGCGCGCGGCGTTGCGCACCCGCGAGCGGCGGACGTGGCGCTCGAGGTGACCGCCCTCGATCAGGTCGGCGAGCGCGAGCTGCTCGAGCGTCGCGCTTCCGGTATCGGTGTACGCCTTGGCCAGCGTGAACGCGCGCGCGAGAGGCTCGGGCACGACGAGCCAGCCGATGCGGAGCGACGGGAAGAGCAGCTTCGACGCGGTCCCGACGTAGAGCACGCGCTCCGCGCGGTCGAGGCTCTGCAGGCTCGGCAGCGGCCGGCCCTCGTAGCGGTACTCGCCGTCGTAGTCGTCCTCGAGCACGAAGGCGTCGCAGCGCTCCGCGAAGGCGAGCAGGCGCAGCCGGCGCTCGAGCGACAGCACGCCGCCCGTCGGGAACTGGTGCGAAGGCGTCGCGAAGACGCCGCGCACGCCGCGCTCGCGCTCGAGCGCGGCGACGTCGAGACCCTCGTCGTCGACCGGGATGGGCACGAGCCGCGCGCCGTAGGCGGCGAGCGCGAGCGAGAAGCCCGTGTAGTGCGGCTCCTCCAGCGCCACGCGCGCCTTGGGATCGACGAGCAGGCGCGCGACGAGGTCGATCGCCTGCTGCGCGCCGCGCGTGACGAGGATCTGCTCCGGCTCGGCGACGACGCCGCGGGCGCGGCGCAGGTAGCCCGCGAGCGCGGCGCGCAGCTCGACCGCGCCGGCGGGCTCGCCGTACGCGAGCCGCCCGCCGCTCGCGCGCCGCGCGCGCCGGCCGAGGAGCCGCCACCACGTCTCGAGCGGGAGATCGCCGTAGGCAGGCTCGCCGTAGCGGAAGTCGTAGGGGAGGTGGCGCCGCGGCATGCCCCACGCCACGCCCCGGCGCGGCGCGCCCGCGACGATGCGCTCGCCGTGCGCCGAGAGCCGCGGCGCCGCGCCCGCCCCGCGCCCGAGCGCGAAGCCCGGCGGGACGAGCTTCGGCGCGGACCGGGAGGCGGCGCCCGCGCGGCTGCGCCCGGGCACGCCGGTGCGCCCGGCGCTCAGCCGACCGGGGTCGGGCAGCGCGTCGGGCAGCACCGACTCCACCCTCGTCCCAGCCCCGGTGCGCGCGGCGACGTAGCCCTCGTCGGCGAGCTGCTCGTACGCGGCGATCGCGGTGTTGCGGGCGACGCCGAGCTCGCGGGCGAGCACCCGGGTCGCGGGCAGGCGGGCGCCCGGACGCAGCGTGCCGTCCAGGATGGCGCGCCGGAGCGCCGCGTAGAGCCGCTGCTGGAGCGTCCCCTCTTCGCGGTCGAGCGCCAGCCACACGGCGGCCTCCGGCGGGGTCCGGGATTGGACCCATCGAAGTTTCGGAAGTGGACCTCAGCATAGGGCCTCGGGAGTGCGACCCTCCAGCCCCGGAGCGACCTCCTGCCCCGCGCGTCCGGAGATCCCCGATGGGCGACGCCCTCACCGACGAGATCACCGCCACGATCGAGCGCTTCATCGTGCGCTCGCCCTACGGCGCGCTGCTCGGGCTCCGCGGCGAGAGCGTCGAGCCCGACCGCGTGCGGGTCCGGCTCCCGTTCCGTCCCGACGTGACGACCCTCGGCGAGACGGTGCACGGCGGCGCGATCGCCGGGCTCGTCGACGTGGCGGCCACGGCCGCCGCCTGGGCGACGCCGCGGGCGACGCTCGGCGCGCGCGGCACGACGGTCGGGTTCTCGCTGAGCTTCCTCGCGCCGGGGCTCGGCAAGGACCTCGTCGCGGAGGCGCGCGTCGTGCAGCGCGGGGGCACGCTGTGCGTGCTCGAGGTGCTCGTCACGGACGACGCCGGCCGCGACGTGGCGCGCGCCCTCGTGACCTACCGGCTCTCCCTACCCACCGCTTGACGCGGTGCGCGAGCGCCCGACCCCTGCGGAGGCCGCCATGCCCGAGATCGTGCGACGCACCTGTCACCTGTGCGAGGCGTGCTGCGGCGTCGAGGTGCACGTCGAGGGCGAGAAGATCCGCGCGGTGCGTCCCGACGACGCGGACCCGCGCTCGCGCGGGTACGTGTGCCCGAAGGGCGTCGCGATGGCGGCGGTGCACGACGATCCCGATCGGCTGCGCACGCCGGTGCGCCGCACGCCGGCGGGGGACTTCGAGCCCATCGCGTGGGAGGAGGCGCTGGCGCTCGCCGCGCGCCGCTTCCGCGACATCCGCGCGCGGCACGGGAACGACGCGGTCGCGCTCTACATCGGGAACCCGATCGTCCACAACTCGAGCGCCGTGCTCGTGCGCGCGGGGCTCCTGAAGGCGTTCGGGTCGCGCAACT
>DATAGA010000328.1:0-5131 GCA_036257215.1 Myxococcota bacterium | reverse complement strand
CAGGTCCTTGCGCCGCGCGCGCCCCTTCTCCGCGGCGAGCCGCATCAGCTCGCCGATGCCCTGCTCGTCGATCGAGACGAAGGGGTCGGACTCGAGGATCCCGAGGTCGAGGTACGCGCCCAGGAACTTGCCGGCGTCGTCGCGCGAGAGCGCGTACGCGGTCTGCGTGAGGTCGTTCGTGCCGAACGAGAAGAAGTCCGCGTACTCGGCGATCGCCTCCGCGGTGAGCGCCGCGCGCGGGACCTCGATCATCGTCCCCACCTCGGGTCGTACCCGCGCGCGCGGGTGGCGCGCGAGCGCGGCGCGGACCTCCTCCTCGACCAGCGGGCGCAGGCGCTGGAGCTCGCCCACGTGGGCGACGAGCGGGATCATGATCTCCGGCTCGACCGCCGTACCCGCGTCGGCCACCTCGCACGCTGCCTCGACGATGGCGCGCACCTGCATCCGGTAGATCTCCGGCCAGGTGATGCCGAGCCGACAGCCGCGGTGGCCGAGCATCGGATTGAACTCGCGCACCTCGTCGATCTTGCCGCGGATCGCGGCCACGTCGGTGCCGAGGGCCGCGGCGACCTCGCGGATCTCCTCCTCGCTGTGCGGCAGGAACTCGTGCAGCGGCGGGTCGAGCAGGCGGATCGTGACGGGCAGCCCTTCCATCGCCTGGAAGATCCCGACGAAGTCGCTGCGCTGGACCGGCAGGAGCTTCGCGAGCGCGCGCTCGCGCGCCGCCCCGTCGCTCGCGAGGATCATCTCGCGCACCGCGAGGATGCGGCCCGGCTCGAAGAACATGTGCTCCGTGCGGCAGAGGCCGATGCCCTCCGCCCCGAACTGGCGCGCGATCTTCGCGTCCGTCGGCGTGTCGGCGTTGCTGCGCACGCGCAGGCGGCGCACCCGGTCGGCCCAGGACATGAGCTCCGCGAAGGCGCCCCCGAGCTCCGGGGTCACCGTCGGAATCGCGCCGAGCATCACCTCGCCCGTCGAGCCGTCGAGCGTGATCGCGTCACCCGCTCGCACGACGTGTCCGTCGACGCGCAGCTGGCGCGCCGCGTAGTCGATGCGCAGCGCCCCGCAGCCGGCGACGCAGCACTTGCCCATCCCGCGCGCCACGACCGCCGCGTGAGAGGTCATGCCGCCGCGCGCGGTGAGGATGCCCTGGGCCGCGTGCATCCCGTGGATGTCCTCGGGCGACGTCTCGATCCGCACGAGGATCACCTTGTCGCCCGCCTTGGCCCGCGCCTCCGCCTCGTCCGCGCCGAAGACGACGTTCCCGACGGCGGCGCCCGGCGACGCCGGCAGCCCCTTCGCGATGACGGTGCGCACGGCGTTCGGGTCGAGCGTCGGGTGGAGCAACTGGTCGAGCGCGGCGGGGTCGACGCGGAGCACCGCCTCCTCGCGGCTGATCAGCCGCTCCTTTGCCATCTCCGTCGCGATGCGCACGGCCGAGCGCACGGTGCGCTTCCCGGTCCGCGTCTGCAGCATCCAGAGCTTCCCGCGCTGGATGGTGAACTCGATGTCCTGCATCTCGCGGTAGTGCTTCTCGAGCCGCTGGTAGACCTGCACCAGCCCCCGGTAGGCCGCCGGCATCTCCTCCTCGAGCGTGGGGAGGTGCTCCTGGCCCGGCTCGCGGCTCGCGCGGTTGATCGGCTGGGGCGTCCGGATGCCGGCCACGACGTCCTCGCCCTGCGCGTTCTTCAGGTACTCGCCGTAGAAGCTGCGCTCGCCGGTCGAGGGGTTCCGGGTGAACGCCACGCCCGTCGCGCAGTCGTCGCCCATGTTGCCGAACACCATCGCCTGCACGTTCACGGCGGTGCCCCAGTCGCCCGGGATGCCGTGGATCTTGCGGTAGCGGACCGCGCGCTCGTTGCCCCACGAGCGGAACACGGCGCCGACCGCGCCCCAGAGCTGCTCGAGCGGGTCCTGCGGGAACGGCTGGTGCGTGTGCTCGGCGACGAGCTCGAGGTACTCGGTGACGAGCTCGCGCCAGTCCACCGCGCGCAGCTCGGTGTCGAGCTCGACGCCGCGGCGCTCCTTCAGGTGCTCGAGCCGCGTCTCGAACCGCTCGTGCGGCACGTCGAGGACCACGTCGCCGTACATCTGGAGGAAGCGACGGTAGCTGTCGTAGGCGAAGCGCTCGTCGGCGAGCTGCGCGAGCCCCTGGACGGGGGCGTCGTTGAGCCCGAGGTTGAGCACGGTGTCCATCATGCCCGGCATCGACGCGCGCGCGCCGGAGCGGACGCTCACGAGCAGCGGGCGCTCCGGGTCGCCGAAGCGCGCGCCCACGGCGCGCTCGACCCGCCCGAGCGCGGCGAGCGCCTCGCGCTTCACGGCGTCGGGCACGCGGCCGCCCGAGCGCTCGTACTCGGCGCACACCGAGGTGGCGATGGTGAACCCGGGCGGCACCGGCACGCCGAGGTTCGTCATCTCGGCGAGGTTGGCGCCCTTCCCGCCGAGGACGTCCTTCATGCCGGCGCGGCCGTCGGCACGGCCGTCGCCGAAGAAGTAGACGCGCCGCGCCGCCGTCGCGCGGGTGCGGTCGCGCCCCGACGCCTTGCGGGCCGGCTTGCGCGACCCCGCCCGGCGCGCGCTCACGCGTCGCTCCCGAGCCGCTCGCGGCTCACGCGCCGCTCCCGAGCCGCTCGCGCAGGTAGGCCGGCACCGCGTCGAGCGCGATCCGGTCCTGCCGCATCGTGTCGCGCTCGCGCACCGTGACCTGCGCGTCCTGCTCGGACTCGAAGTCGTAGGTGACGCAGAACGGCGTCCCGACCTCGTCCTGGCGCCGGTAGCGCCGGCCGATGTTGCCGGACTCGTCGTAGAAGACGTTCCACTCGCGGCGCAGGCGCGCGAGCAGCCGCCGAGCGGGCTCCGCCAGCTTCTTCGACAGCGGGAGCACCGCCGCCTTGATCGGCGCGACCGCGGGGTGGAGCGCGAGCACGGCTCGGGATTCGCCGTCCGCGAGCGCCTCGACGCGGTAGCCGTTGCAGAGGATCGCCAGCGCGGTCCGGTCGACCCCGACCGACGTCTCGATCACCATGGGCGTGAACCGCTCGCCGGTGTCCTCGTCGAGCACCGAGAGGTCCTTGCCGGAGAACTCCGCGTGGCGCGAGAGGTCCCAGTCGCCGCGGTCGTGGACGCCCTCGATCTCCTGCCAGCCGAACGGGAAGCGGTACTCGATGTCGGCGGCAGCCGCGGCGTAGTGCGCGAGCTCGTCCTTGGCGTGGGGCCGCACGCGCAGGCGGTCCTCGCCGAACCCGAGCGCGCGGTGGAACGCGACGCGCTCCTCGAGCCAGAACGCGAACCACTTCTCGCGCTCGCGCGGATGCACGAAGAACTCGAGCTCGGCCTGCTCGAACTCGCGCGAGCGGAACGTGAAGTTGCGCGGGTTGATCTCGTTGCGGAAGGCCTTCCCGATCTGGGCGACCCCGAACGGGATCTTCTGGCGCGCCGTCTCGCGCACGCGCTTGAAGTCGTTGAAGATCGCCTGGCACGTCTCGGGGCGCAGGTACGCGACGCTCGCCGCGTCCTCCGACGCGCCGACCGACGTGCGCAGCATGAGGTTGAACGAGCGCGGCGCGGTGAACTGGTGGGTGCCGTCCTCCCGCGCGGCGCACGGCTCGATCCCGTCGAGCTGGTCCGCGCGGAAGCGGCGCTTGCAGGCGCGGCAGTCGACCATGAGGTCGCCGAAGTGCTCGACGTGGCCCGACGCCTCCCACGTCCGCGCGTGGCAGATGATCGAGCTGTCGAGGCCCTCGACGTCGTCGCGCTCGCGCACGACGCGCTGCCACCAGAGCGCCTTCAGGTTGTTCTTGAGCTCGACGCCGAGCGGCCCGTAGTCCCAGAACCCATTGATGCCGCCGTAGATCTCGCTCGACGGGAAGATGAAGCCGCGCCGCGCGCACAGCGACACGACGTCCTCCATGCGCACGTCGGCGACGGGTTCGGCGGCCATGGTCCCCTCGACTCGTCCGGAGCGGCGGAGTGTCCCCTCGGGAGGAAGGGGTGTCAACGTGGAGCGCCGCTCGCTACGGCGCCGGGGCCCGCTCGCGGCCGGCGGGCTCGCCTCCGGCGAGCATCTGCTCGAGGAAGCCCGCGGTGCGCAGCTCGACGCCGACGTGGAAGCGCTGGAACCGGTCGAGCAGCCGAAGCGCCTCGTCGAGCGCGGCGCCCGCGAGGGCGAGCCGGTCGATGCGCCCGAGCGGAAGCGCGGCGCCGCGCTCTAGCGCGCGCAGCGTGCCGAGGTGCACGCGCAGCGCCGCGTCTCCCGGACGCTCGCACGCCGCGCAGAGCGCGCCGCCCTCGGGCACCGAGAAGGCGAGCGGCGTCGCACCCGCGACGGGGCGGCCGCAGCGCACGCAGTCGCGCAGCTCCGGGCGCAGCCCGAGCGCACCGAGCGCCCGTAGCTCGAGCAGCGCGCGCGTGCGCCGATCGGGGCGCGCGCGCTCGAGCGCGGTCAGCGCCTCGAGCGCGAAGTCGAAGAGCGCGTCGAGGTCGCGGCGCGGGCCTCCCTCGGGCGCGAGCCGATCGAGCAGCTCCGCCAGGAAGGACGCGAGGGCGTAGCGGCGCGGGTCGCGCCGCAGGCCGAGAAAGGCGTCCTCGAGGCGCGCGTGCTCGATCCGGGCCATGCCGCCGCGCCGCGGGCGCTCGATCTGGACGCGCAGCCGGTTGAAGAGGTCGAGCACGCCGGGGAACCGGCGGGTGCTCCGGCGCGCGCCCTTGGCGATCGCCGTGAGCCGCCCGTTGCCCGCGGTGAGGAGGTGGACGACGAGGTCCGACTCGCCGAACTCGACCGCCCGCAGGACGAGCGCTTCGGTCGCGAAGCCCGCCACCCCGAGACGGTAGCGGGGCTCAGGGCCGGTCCGTGGGCGGCGCCTGCCGAGCGGGCGCGGAAGCCCCGTCGTCGATCTCGAACGCGCGGGCCCCCGCCTTCGTCGCGAGCTCGCGCACGTAGTCGTGGCGCACGAGCCCCGGCGCGCGGGCGGGCCGAGGCGCCGCCGGTGCGCTCGCGAGCGCGTAGAGCGCCCGAACCCCGAGGAACGCAGCCAGCGCCGCGGCGAGCGCGGCGGCGAGCGGGCGCCAGCGCAGTGCGCGGCGCGCGCGCTCGGGCCTCACCTCGCCGAGCAGGCGCGCGCCGGCCTCT
>DATAGA010000305.1:0-1678 GCA_036257215.1 Myxococcota bacterium | reverse complement strand
TCCTCGCGCGCACGCAGGACGAGTACGCGGCGATGCTGCGCGCGCGCGGCCGCTCCGGCGACCTCGAGCGCGCGGAGAAGCTCGAGGACGAAGCGACGGCGCTGCGCGCCGAGCTCTCGCTCGGCGCGGGGCCGCTCGCGTCGGGTCCGGCAGCGCGCGACGACGTCGCGTCCGCGGTGACTCCGCCGATCGGCGCGGGCGCCTACGCCGAGTCCCCCTTCCTGGCCCGGCGCGCCGACGATGCCGCGCCGCCCGCGGGCCGCGTGCGGCGGGATCTCCCCCGGGACGCCCGGGAGGAACGCGACCCGAGCGGGCCCCCCGCGCAGGCGGCAACGCGGCCGGCCGTCGCCGAGGGCACCGCGGCTCCCGCGCTCGTGCGCAGCGCTGGCGGCTGGGAGGTCCGCTTCGGCGGCGCCGAGGCACGGCTGCGCGACGCCCGCGGCGTGGGTTACCTCGCGCGCCTCCTCGCCGAGCCGGAGCGCGAGCTGCACGTCTTCGACCTCGTCACCGGGAGCCCGGATGCGGACGCTGCGCCCGAGCGCGTGCAGGCGCCCGACGTCGTGGCCGACGGCCGCGCCCGGGCGGCGTACCGCGAACGCCTCGCCGAGCTGCGCGAGGAGCTCGAGCGCGCCTCGGTCGCACAGGACAGCGCCCGCGCCGAGCGCGCTCGCGAGGAGCTCCACTCGCTCGAGCGGGCGCTCGGCGAAGCGTTCGGGCTCGGGGGCCGCGCGCGTCGCCTCGGCGATCCGGTCGAGCGGGCGCGCAAGGCCGTCTACAACCGCCTGCGCGACGCGATCGCGGTCATCGACCGGTCGCTCCCGGACCTCGGCCGCCACCTCGCGCGCAGCATCCGAACCGGGACGTTCTGCAGCTACCAGCCCGACCCGCCGGTGCGCTGGCACGTCGAGTCGGACCCCATCGCCCCGCGCCGACCGCGTTGATCAGCCGCGGCGTCGACGCCGGCGCAGCGCCGAGAGCAGGGCGAGCGCGGGGACGAGCTCGAAGCCGAGGCCGCAGCCCGAGCCGGCGTTCTCCGAGGCGGTGAACGGCCGGCTGCCGCAGCTCGCGTCCGGAGCAGTGAGCGCCGTCCCGGCGAGCCAGCGGCCGCCGTCGAAGTCGATGTGGCCGTCGCCGTCGTTGTCGACGCCGTCCGCGCACGCCGGATCCTCACGCGTGGCCGTGGCGCCGCCGCAGCCGATGTCCACCGGCGCGTCGACGCGGCCGTCGCCGTCGTCGTCGACGCCGTTGTCGCAGCGCGGGTTCTCGCTCAGCGAAGCCGCGGAGGCGCAGCCGGGGTCGAGCGGGTAATCGCTCTTGCCGTCGCCGTCGTTGTCGACGCCGTCGTGGCACACAGTCTCGCAGGCGTCACCGATGCCGTCAGCGTCGAAATCGGCCTGGCCCGCGTTGGACGCAGCCGGGCAGTTGTCCGAGTCGTCCAGGCGGCCGTCGCCGTCGCTGTCGGGCCCGGCGCAGGACACGAACGAGCGGATCCACGCGTCGAGCGTCGCGGTGCCGCTCTGGTCGACCCGGTCTCGTGCGAGCGGGGGCATCTGTCCCGGTCCGAGCATGCGCGCACGTAGCGAGAGCACGGATCGGGCCGGGTCCCCGGGCGCGAGCAGCTTCGCCCCGGCCACGCCGAGGTCGCCGAAGCTCGGCGTCGCGTCGCACACGCCCATGC
>DATAGA010000234.1:0-5129 GCA_036257215.1 Myxococcota bacterium | reverse complement strand
CGGGTGGAGTTCTTCGACGCCGAGGCCTCCGAGGCCGCCGTCGCGCGGCTGGACGGGCTGCTCGGTTACTGGGGGCAGCGACCCGCGGCGGCACGCGACGCGGACGATCGGGAGCCGGCAGCCCCCGAGCCTCCCTTCGCCAACGCTGCGTGGCGCGCGGTGCAGCGCAGCCAGCGGGCCTGGAACGAGCGCGACTGGGACGCGGTCCTCGCGTGCCGCGCTCCGGGCATGGTGCAGGACGACCGCCGCGCGCTCGTGGGCGTCGTGCTCTCGGGCGACGAGCTCCTCGCCAACATGCGCGTCCTCTTCGGCGCGCGCTCGCTCCAGCTCGACCAGCGCCTGCTCGCGACCCGCGGCGAGCGGCTGTCGCTGCAGCGCGTGTCCATGCAGGGCGTGGTCGGCGGGGGCGGACCCGTCGCCTACGAGTTCCTCTCGATGGTCGAGGTGGACCGCGAGGGACTCATCGCGCGGCTCACGATGTTCGAGTCGGAGCAGCTCGACGCGGCCCAAGCCGAGCTCGACGCGCGGTTCGAGTCGCTGTCGGGAGACGGCGCCCGCCCGCACGTCGATACGGCGGCCACCTGTGCGGCGGAGCGCTTCGCGGAGACGTTCCGCGCACGCGACGTCGCGGGGCTCGCCACCCTGCTCGCGCCCGACTTCGTGAACACCGACCGCCGCAGCATCACGGCGACCGAGCTGGATCGAGCGGCCTTCCTCGCCAGCTTCGGGCCGATCCTCGACCTGGTGAAGCACACCCAGGCGGATCACCAGGTGCTCGCGACGCGCGGCCAGCGCCTGGCGCTCGCCCGGTTCTGCCTTCAGCTCACCGGGTTCGACGGATCCGACGCCGGGCCGAGCGAGATCGAGTTCCTCCAGGTCCTCGAGGTGGACTCCGACGGTCGAATCGCGGCGGGAGTGGGCCTCGAGGCCGCGGACCGCGCAGCCGGGTGGGCCCAGCTCGACGCTCGCTACCACGCGGGCGAGGCCGCGCCATTCGCTTCCGTTGCCGCCGGGATGCGCGCCTTCCACGCCGCGTTCGCGGCGCGCGACTGGGACGCGCTCGCGGCGCAGTGCGCTCCGGACATCGCCGTGAACGACCACCGGCGCCTCGGCTGGGAGAGCCTGCACGGCCCCGAGGCGTACGTCGCCGCGCTGCGCGCGCTGGTCGAGCTGGCGCCCGACACCCGGCTGCGGCTCGACCACGTGGAGCTCGACGCGACTCGTTACCTCGTGATCACGGTCTGGGAGGGGACGCGCGAGGGCGGCCCGTTCGAGGAGCCGAGCTGGATGGTGGCGGAGCTCGACCGAGAGGGTCGCGTGCGCCGCTTCGACCAGTACGACCTGCAACGCGAGGACGCTGCCCGCGCGCGTTACGGGGAGGTTGCGCGCTCGGCGCGCGACCCGCTGGCGCGCTGGCTGCGCCCCAACGCGGCGTCGCGCGCACGCGACGCCGTCGCGGCCGCGATGGCCTCCCGGGACTGGCAGGCGATGCGCGCGGCGTACTCCGCGGACGGGCGGCTCGAGGACCGCAGACGGATGCTGGGCCACTCGATGGATGCCGACACGGCCGTCCGCACGATGGCCTGGATGTACACGGCGACTCCGGATCTCCACATCGAGCGGGAGCTCCTCGCGGTGTTCGGGGACCGGCTGTCGCTCGAGCGGCAGACCTGGCGCGGCGCGTCCGGCGGCGGCGCCTTCGAGGTGGAGATGCTCGCTCTGCACGAGGCGGACCCCGAGGGACGTCTGGCCGCCGTGATCGACTTCGATCCGGACGACTCCCTCGGCGCGCACCGGGAGGCGCACGAGCGGTGGGCGGCGCTCGAGCCGGCACATGCCGCGCGCATGCGCGTGAGCGCCGGCTACTTCGACGCGCTGCGCGCCCGCGACGCGGCGCGCCTGCGCGCCCTGCTCGCCGACGACGTCGTCGTGCACGACCGCCGGCGCACAGGCGGCGGCCTCCTCGTCGGCGCGGATGCGTACGTCGAGAGCGTGAGGGCGCAGTGGCGGCTGACGCGAGAGACGGCCATCGAGGTCGTGGCCCGTCCGCTCGGGGCGCCGTTCGGCAGTCTGACCCTCGTCCGCGTCGCGGGCGTGCTGGCCGACGGGGAACCGTACGAAACGCTGGTTCTGCTCATCGTCGTCATCGTGGACGGCCTCTTTCGTCGGATGGAGCTCTTCGAGCCCGACGACGCCGAGCTCGCGCTCGCGCGCTTCGAAGAGCTCGGCCGCGAGTACGCGGCGCGCCCGGCCGGCGGGCCCACGCCGGACTCGGGGAGCTAGGCCCTCACGGCAGCAGCACGAACCCCGTCGCGAACGCGGCAGCCCCGGCGAGAACCGCCGCAATCGCGAGCGCCGCGTGGAGGTCGCGGCGCGCGTGAGCGCCCCGCTCGAGCGTCCGACCGAGCCAGCCTGCGGCAGCGAAGAGCGCCGTGGCCAGCACGGCGACGGCTGCGTGCAGCGTCCCGAGCGGCTCATAGCCGCGAAGGAAGACCGCGGAGACGAGACCGAGCGGGAAGCCCGCGAGCAGCAGTACTACCGCAGGCTTCGCGACGCGCAGGTGCGCACGGCGATCCGCTGCGCGCGGCGGCGCGCCGCGCAGCCTGCGGCTGCGGATGGCGAGCCCGCTGCGCAGCGCGAGCGCGGCGAGCGCGAGGGCGGTCAGCATCCACGCCGGGTGCACGAACGCGAGCCAGAACGCGAGGGGCTCGACCCCGGTCCGATCCAGCTAATCCACCCGGTGGATGGCGTCCGGCGGGAGGCGCTGCAGCAGGGCCTGGAGCGCGCGGCCGAGGTAGGCGGCGTCCCGCGACTCGAGCGTGAGGAGCACGTGGAAGCCCTCCTCGCCGAGCTTCGGGTAGGACCCGAGCAGCAGCTCCGGAAACTCCTTGAGCAGGTCGTTCAGCGAAGCCGCGATCTCGCTCTCGCGCCGCCGCACGTACACGTTCTTCAGCAGGAACGGTTCGCCGCGGAAACGCTCGCGGATGGCGCCGAACTTCTTGACGAATAGCTCGGGAACTCCGGGGAAGACGTACACGTTGCGCACGACGACGATCGGAAACCAGAGGTCGCCGGCGTCGAGCAGCATCGCGCCCGCCGGGATGCGCGCCATCTTCAGCAGGCTCTCGTTCGGCGCCCGTCCCTGCGCGCGCGAGATCCGGTCGATGATCGTCTCGTCGCTCTGGAGCGGGACGCCGAAGGCGAGCGCGACGCCGTCCATGGTGAGGTCGTCGTGGGTCGGCCCGACGCCGCCGGACGTGAACACGAAGTCGTAGGCTTCCGCCATCGAGCGCACGTCGCGCGCGATCACGGGGATCTCGTCGGGGATCACGAGGATGCGCTGCACGTCCACGCCGAGGCCGCGCAGCTCCCGGCAGAGGTAGGGCGAGTTCGTGTCGGTGACCTTCCCGGAGAGGATCTCGTTCCCGATCACGACGATGCCCGCGGTCGGCATCGCAGCAGGGTAGGGAAGGGCCGCGAGCCCGGACAACCGGGGGCCGGGCGGCGCGGTATCCTCGCACCGATGGCCTACGAGGTTCGCTTCCACATCCGTTCCGCGGCGACGGCGGGCGGGACTTCGCTGCGCGTCGAGGTCGCACCCGGCACCACGCTCCTGGACGCCGTCCGTCTCGCCGGGCTGCCGATCGCGCGCGCGTGCGGCGGCGGCGGCCTGTGCGCGCGCTGCGGTCTGGAGGTGGTCGCCGGTCAGCTCGCGTCCGAGGGTCCCGACGAGGCCGATGCCAAGGCCCGCAACCGCATCGACCCGAGCCTGCGGCTCGCCTGTCGGGTGCGGGTCGAGGGCGCGCTCGAGGTCCGCGCCTCGTACTGGTGACGCCGGCCGAGCGAGACGCTGGCGGGCGAGCCGTCGTGCTGATCGACCACGGCAGCCGCGCGCCCGAGGCGAACGCCGTGGTGGAGCGCGTCGCCGAGCTGCTGCGCGCGCGGCTCGCCGGGACGCACGTCGAGGTGGCGCACCTCGAGCTCGCCCCTCCGGACTTCGCCGAAGCGGTCGCGCGCTGCGTGGCGCGCGGCGCGAGCGAGGTCGTCGTGCAGCCGTTCTTCCTCGCGCCCGGTCGCCACAGCGCGCGGGATCTCCCGGCGCTGGCCGCGGCGGCGCAGGCGCGACACGCCGGAGTGTCGATCCGCGTGGGCGCGCCGCTCGGGGCCCACCCGGCCCTCGTCGACGCGCTGCTCGACCGGCTCAGCGAAGGTGGAGGTCCACCCCGTAGCGGATGAGCCCGAGCCGCTGCGCCAGCGCGCGCGATGCCCGGTTGCTCCACTCGGTGCTGTAGAGCGGAAGGAGTCCGTCGCGCGCCACCGCCGCGGCCCACGCCGCGACCGCGCGGGTCGCGAAGCCGCGGCCCCGGAACCCCGGGAGGGTCTCTACGCCGGCCTCGGCCGCGAGCGCCGAGCGCGTCGCGACGTAGCACGCCGACACGACGCGCCCGCCCTCGGTCGCGGCGACGCACGGCTGGCGCGCGGCGAGCGTCGCCGCGAGCGCGGGGAGCTCGTCGCCGAGCAGCGCGACGCGGTCCGGTGTCAGGAGCACCAGCCCGTCGGCATCGGCGTCCGCGTCCGCCGGCTCCGTCGTCGGGGCGGACGCGGACGCCGGGAAGCGGAACGCCGGACCGGCCCAGCTGCGCTCGATGGGCGCGTGCTCGGCGAGGCGGCGGCGCAGGAACTCGAGCCGCTCGGGCGGCTCGTCGAGCGGGTGGTCGAGCCGCTCGAGCGCGGCGAGCCGGGCGAGCTCGCGCACGAGGCCCGGCTCGAGGCCCGCGGCGAACCGCCAGAGCTGTCCATGGCGCGTGCGGCCGAGGAAGAATCGCGGCAGCGGCTCCGCGCTTCCCGGCGAGCGCCAGCGCAGGAGGCGGCCGTGGGCGTCGCTCTCGAACAGCGCGTCGACCTGGAGCGCCATCCACGCGAGGTCGCTGCGCGGGCTCTCCATGCGGCGGGCGAGCTAGCGCGGGCGCGGCCGCTCCGCGCCCAGGGTCTCGTAGCGGCGCCGATACGCGTTCCAGAGCGCGAGGCTGCGCAGCACGCCGCTCGTCGAGAACACCGCGACGCACAGCAGCGTGCGCGCCCAGAAGCTCGCGCTCGCGAGCGAGTCGGGAAAGCGCCCGCCGAGGTAG
>DATAGA010000206.1:0-5661 GCA_036257215.1 Myxococcota bacterium | reverse complement strand
GGCGGGCCCTCGGTTATCGAGGCCAGGGCCGGGTCTACGCCCGCGCGCTGCAGGAGTCGCTCGGGCTCGCGGAGCCGCCGCGCTTCGAGCTCTGGTTCCTCGACTCGGGGCGGATCGAGCCGGTCGCCCTCTGACCCGGCGGGCCGCTGGGCAGCCCCGGCCGCGTCCCGGGTTCCCCGCGTGGCAAGATCGCCCGGCCAGCACGCAGGACGCCGCGTCAAGTCGGCGCCCCGGTGGGCCGATTCGTGCCTCAGGGGAAACCCCATGAGACGGCTTCTTGCGCCCGCCTTCTTCGTGATCGTGATCGGAGGGGTCGCGGCCTGGTACACGCTCGCCGCTTCCTTCCGCGTCGAGCGGGAGTACACGGCCTGGGTGCACGCCTTCGCCGAGGACGAGACGACGCGCGTCCTCGAGTCGACGTTCGAGCGCGGCTGGCTGCGCTCGCGCGCGGAGACGTCCGTCGAGATGTCGGGCGGCGTTGGGCTCGCGTTCCGCGCGTTCGTGACCGCGCTCGACGCGGTGGACGTGCGCGAGCGCGTCGGGGTGCACATGGTGCACTCGATCGAGCACGGGCCGCTTCCGCTCGTCGACTGGATTCGCGACGGCATCGCGGGCCCGCCGGTCCTGGCCCGCATCCGCTCCACCGTCGAGATCGACTACGAGGCGCAGCTCGAGCTGGCCGAGGCGATCGGGAAGCTCCCGGCGCTCGAGGCCTACACCGTGGTGCGACTCTTCGGCCAGGCCACGAGCCGGCTCTCGATCCCGCCACAGCGGCTGGTCGCGAAGACCGAGGGCTTCGGCAGCGACATCCAGGTCCAACGCGAAGGGCAGTTCCACGGTGCGCACGGCCAGCTCGCGTTCCACGACCGCTACCGCCACGTGCGAGGGACGCTCGAGTCGCCGGGGTTCGTCGGCCGCGGCCGCGAGCGCGCGGTCGAGCTGCGCGACGCGACCTGGCTGTTCGAGCTGCCCGGGAGCGAGCTGCCCGTCGGCCGCATGGAGGTCGCGTTCGCGTCGCTGCGCGTGACTCCCGTCGAGGGCGCCGGCGGCTTCGCGCTCGAGGACGTCCTGATCGAGCCCTCGGGCCGCGTGGCTGGAGGCCGGCTTGAGGCCGACCTCGCGGCGCGCGCGCGCGGGCTCTTCGTCGGGACCGACGCGAGCGGGCCCGCGACGCTCTCGCTCCAGCTGCGCGACGTCGACACGACCGCGCTGCGGCGCGTGCGGCGCGCGGGCCAGACGCTCCAGCAGGGGCAGGGCGATCCCGCCGCGACGGCGGTGGCGGCCAGCCAGCTCGTGGAGGCGCTGCCCGCGCTGCTCGAGCGCGCGCCGCGCGCGGAGCTGCGCGAGCTGCGCATCGCCACGCCCGCGGGCGCCGTCGCCGCACGGGGCCGCGCTTCGATCGCGAGGCCGGATCTCGCCGCCGGCTCGCTCTCGCTCGCGTCCTTCTTCGACGCCGAGCTCGAGGCGGAAGCGCCGGTCGCGTGGGCCGAGTCGGTGCTTGCGGCCGCGCTCGCGCCCGCGCAGCTCTCGCAGCTACGTGCGCAGGGCAGTCTCGGCGGCGAGCGCACGGCGCTCCGCGCAGAGTGGCGGGGCGGCGCGCTGCAGCTGAACGGCGTGGGCGTCGCGGGTGCCGCGGCGACCGCAGGCGCACCCGCGGTCCCCTCCAAGCAGGCCGCGCCGCGCTCTGCGCGGGGACGCGCTGCAGAGGCGGCACCCGGAAGGCCGGCCGCCAGCGCCGCGGCGGCGGACGCCGCCCCGAGCGCGAGCGGCGCGCCCTCGGAGCCGACCGAGGCGCAGCCCACCCAGGCGGGGGCGCTGCCGAGCTCCGCCTCGCCCGAGTCGGGCCAGACCGCTGGGGCATCCGCCTCGACCCCGAACGAAGGCGACCCCGCCGGGACTGCACCCGCGCAGGCCGCGGAGCCGGCGCGGGCCGACGCGCCGCAGCCGCCGTCGAACCCCGAGCCGCCCGCCGAAGCGCGGGCGTGGGGCTCGCCGGCCGCGGCGAGCGAGGCGCAGCCTTCGCAGCTGCCCGCGGCGCAGCCGGTCCCCGCGGCGCCGGCGCCGTAGCGAGGGGCGCCGCGGCGCGAGCGCGCTCAGCGCCGGCGCACGGGAGCGGCGCGGCGCTGGTCCTTGGCGCACCAGGGGCAGAACGCCCAGAACTCCGCGTGCACGCCGCGCCCGCAGCGCGCGCAGCGGTGACCCGCACCGGGGACGGCGAAGCGGCGCACGCGCCGGCGACACCACGGGCAGTAGCTCGCGAAGGGGGGCAGGGTGCGCCGCTCGCACTGCGGGTTCGAGCACCGTTCGGTGTAGGAGTGGTCGGAGAAGCGGTGCCCCGACACGCGGCGGAAGCCGGGGCCGAAGCAGTGCGCGCAGTAGCGCCAATCGGGCCGGCGGCCGCGGCCGCAGCGCCCGCAGCGCTCGGGCTGGGCGGTCTCGCCGCGGTAGCGCGCCGGCGCGTGACCGCACCAGGGACAGGCGTGCATGGCCTCCGACACCGGGCCGTGGCAGCGCCCGCATTCGCCGCGCAGCTGGAGCGCGCCGCCGTAGAGGCGCACGAACTGGCGTTGCCGTAGGCGGCGCCAGTCGGTCGGCACCTTGCGGCGCGGCCGGCGGCGCGGCGCCGGCCGCGGGGGCAGCACCTGGCCGCGGGCGACGAGCCGGTGGAAGGCGAAGCTCATCGCGCGGGCGTCGGAGAAGCGGTCGGCGGGGTCGACCGCCATCGCGCGGCGCAGGAGCGCGACGAAGGCGGGGTGCGCCTCGCGCTCGAGGCGGTCGTAGCCGGCCCAGGGCCAGCGGAACGGCCACTCCGGCAGCTCGCGCGAGAACAGCTCCCACAGCACGAGCCCGAGCGAGAACACGTCGGAGCGCAGCGACGTACGCCCCATCGCCTGCTCCGGCGCGACGTAGCCCACCGTGCCCGAGCCCGATACCGGGATCGTGCGCCGCGAGACCTTGGAGATGCCGAAGTCGGTGAGGCGCAGACGATCTCCGTCGAACAGGATGAAGTTCTCGGGCTTGAGGTCGCAGTGGACGACGCCGCGCGCGTGGGCGTGGGCGACGGCGTCGATCATCTGCGCGGCGTACACGGCCCGACGGGCCGGGGCGATCCGATGGCGCAGGCGATCGCCGAGCGTCCCCTGGCCGAGCGGGTACGCCACGACGAAGCGCCCGTCGACGAACTGCGCGTTCTTGAGCGGCAGCACGTTCGGGTGGTCGAGCTTCGCCGCGAGCCGAACCTCGCGCCGGAACGCGTCGAGCAGCACCGCGTCGACGAGATGCGACTGCGGGATCTTCAGCGCGACGCGCACGCCCTCGACCGTGTCGAGCGCGCGGTAGACGTCCGCGAACGAGCCCTCGGCGATGCGGCGCTCGATCTGGTACTTGCCGAGACGCTGGCGCGGGCGCAGCGCGCGACGCGGGCCCGGCGCCCGCAGCGCAGGCTCCGCGTCCACCCGGCCGACCCCCCCTCGCGCCAACGACCCCTCCCCGCGATCCGGTAGTATCGGCCGCGCCATGGCCCGGAGCCAACGCTGACGGCGTCCGAGACCGCGGCCATCGCGACGACCGCCGGTGCCCTCGCGCTCCTCCTCGCCGCCGAACGGCGCGGCGCCCAGCGAGCGGTCTGGCTGGCCAAGCCCCTCGCGTCCGCCGGCTTCGTGGCGCTCGCGCTCGCGCGCGGCGCGGGGGCCAGCGGCTACGGCCGCCTGGTCCTCGCGGCCCTGGTCCTCGGCTGGCTCGGCGACGTGCTGCTGGTCCCGAAGGGCGCGCGGCGGGCGTTCGCTGCGGGCCTCGCGGCCTTCCTGCTGGGGCACCTGGCGTTCGCAGCCGCGTTCGTCGTGCGGGGCGCCGCACCGGCCTGGCTCGCGGCCGGCGCGCTCGGCGCCGCGGTAGCGGCGCTGCCCATCGCCCGCTGGCTGCTGCCCCACGTGCCGGAGCAGCTCCGCGTGCCCGTGCGCGCGTACGTGCTCGTCATCTCGGCGATGGTCGCGTGCGCGTTCGGCGCCTTCGGCGCGACGCGGGACGGCGCGCTCCTCGCGGGCGCACTGGCCTTCTTCCTGTCGGACCTCGCCGTCGCCCGCGAGCGCTTCGTGGAGAAGGGGTTCCCGAACAAGCTCTGGGGGCTGCCGCTCTACTACGGCGCGCAGCTCCTCCTCGCGTGGACGGCGGGCGCGCCGGCGTAGCTACACCACTCGCAGCGCCTGCACGCTGAAGAGCGCGCCTCCGTCGACCCAGACCTGCTCCACCTCGAAGCCCGCGGAGCGCGCGAGGCTCGAGAAGCCGCGCAGGTCGTACTTGTACGAGTTCTCGGTGTGGATGGTCTCGCCGGGCTCGAAGCGGATGCGGCGGCCCGCGAGCCGCACCTGCTGCGCGCAGCGCGAGACGAGGTGCATCTCGACGCGGCCCTCGACCTCGTTCCAGAGCGCGCGGTGGGCGAACTGGTCGAGCCGGAAGTCCGCGCCGAGCTCGCGGTTCAAGCGCCGCAGCAGGTTCACGTTGAACGCGGCGGTGACGCCGAGCGCGTCGTCGTACGCGCGCTCGAGCACCGCGCGGGACTTCTTGAGATCCACTCCGATGAGGAGCGCTCCACCCGGTCCGCACAGCTCCGCCACCTGGGTGAGGAACTTGCGCGCCTCCGCGGGCGCGAAGTTCCCGATTGTCGACCCCGGGAAGTACGCGGCGCGCCGGCGCGGCGGGCGCGGTGGGCTCGGCAGCGCGAACGGCTGCGTGAAGTCGGCGCAGACGGGGAGGACGGGGAGCGCGGGGTAACGTGCCGAGAGCGCCGCCGCGCTCCGGCGCAAGTGCTCGCGGGAGATGTCCACCGGCACGTAGGCGACCGGCCGCTCGAGGTGCCCGAGCAGGAGCTGGGTCTTGACGCCGCTGCCCGAGCCGTACTCGACGACGAGGCAGTCGGGGCCGAGCGCGGCCGCCATGGCGCCGGCGCGCGCGCGCAGGATCGCGAGCTCCGTGCGCGTCGGGTAGTACTCCTCGAGCTCGCAGATGCGCTCGAAGAGCGCCGAGCCCCGCTCGTCGTAGAAGTACTTGCAGGGCAGGCTCTTGCGCGGGGCCAGCAGGCCGGCCAGGGCGTCGCTCAGCAGCCGCTCGCGCGCGGGTCCGTAGTCTCGCAGCTCGAGGTCCGCGGCCGGGGCCATCGCTCCTCCAATCCACCCACTGGTTCCCCCGGCAGATGCCAGTCTACGCCAGAGGGTCACCCCGCGCGCAAACTCCCCATGAGGCCGCCTCGGAGGCTGCTGCCAGCGCACCGACCGCTCAGAAGTGGAGCAGCTCCACGTCGAGCGTGACGAGGTCCACGATCCCGACGGCGTTGTGCCCCCGCAGGTGGCCCGCGCATTCGCCCGGGTTGAAGACGAGGCTCTCGCCGCGCCGCTCCACCACCCGTCGGTGCGTGTGACCGTGCAGCGCGACGACGGCGGGGGGAAGCGCCTCCAGCTCGCGGGGGTCGTGCACGACGAGGATGTCGCGCCTCGCCCAGTGGAGACGGAGCGGGCTCTCGCTCCAGTGGAAGCCGTGGCGCGCGATCGCCGCGTCGAGCGCGGGACGCTCGAGGTCGTTGTTGCCGAAGACGCCGAAGAGCGGCGCCTCGAGGCCCGCGAGCGCGTCGAGCGTCTTCGCCTGCGTGATGTCGCCGGTGTGCACGAC
>DATAGA010000195.1:0-30829 GCA_036257215.1 Myxococcota bacterium | reverse complement strand
GAGCGGCGCGCGCGGCGGCCCTCGCGCTGGCGCCGCAGCGCGACGAGCTCGCGCTCGAGGCGCGCGATGCGGTCGCGCACGCGGCGGCGGTCCATCTCGAGCTTCGTCTCGCCGGGGCCGCGGCCCCCGATCCCGCCCGCGAGGCGCGAGAGCGAGGTGTCGCGCTGGGCGAGCCGCGGCAGCACGTACTTGAGCTGTGCGAGCTCGACCTGGAGCTTGCCGTCCCGGGTGGAGGCGCGCTGCGCGAAGATGTCGAGGATCAGCTGCGTGCGGTCGATGACGCGCAGGTCCAGCCGCTCGGCGAGGTTGCGCGCCTGGCTCGGCGAGAGGTCCTCGTCGAAGATCACGAGGTCGACGTCCTGCTGGAAGCAGCGGATCACGAGCTCCTGCAGCTTCCCGGCGCCGACAACAGTGCGGGGGTCGACCTGGGGGCGATGCTGCACCAGCACGTCGACGACGTTGACGCCCGCCGACCGGGCGAGCTCGCGCAGCTCCTCGAGCGAGTACTCGAAGTCCGCGGGCCGGCGCGCGCCCGTGACGGCGACGAGGATCGCGCGCTCGCCAAGATCGACCGCGTGGACGGGCGTCCCGCGCGCGAGCTCCTCCTCGAGCGCGCCGATCCACTCGTCGAAGTCGAGGTCGAGCTGCGAGGGCGGCGCCGGCGGCAGCAGCTGGATGCCCGCGGCCTCGCGCCCGGCCGGCGCGAGCGCCGCCGCGTGGGCGCGCTCGGGCAGACCCCGGTCGTCGGCGCCGACGCTCACCATGGCGTCGAGCCGCAGCTTCGCGAGGTCGGTGAGGTCGTCGCGCGTGAGCCCTTCGCCGCCGAGGTGCGTGTGGATGCAGCGCAGCCCGCGCAGGCGACCCCGACCGGCACGCATACGACCCCAGTCCGGCAGCGCGATCGAGCGGGCGTCGCCGACCATGACGTGGGTCACGGCTCCGGCGCGGTCGACGAGCACCCCCACCTGCCGGCGCACGTCCCGCGAGAGCTCGGTCAGCTGCCGCGCGAAGTCGTGGGTGACGAGGCGATTCGAGGGGAGGCGCCGCTCGGCGAGGCGCTCCAGCTGCTTGACGTGATGGGCCTTCAGGCCGTGGGTGTTCCCGAAAACGCGGATGGCACTCTCCTGGAATCGGGCTCCAGAGTGGTGTGGGGGATCGCTCGGCGGAGGGGGATGGGACGAATCTATGGTGGGGGCTCACGCCCCGCAATGGATTCCCCGCGGGGCACGACCCGATCCCTACTGCGACGGCACTCACCGCAGTACCGTCAAAGGCCGCGTCCGTCCCGCCGCCCCGCGGGCCGATGAGAGGATCGATGGCGCCTCCTACGAGCCTTGCGGTGGTGATCCTGGCTGCCGGGCAGGGCACCCGCATGAAGTCGGACGTGGCGAAGGTCCTCCACGACGTCGCCGGTCGTCCCCTTCTCGGTTGGCCGCTCGCCGCGGCGGAGGCGCTGCGGCCCGACGCCCTCGTCGTCGTGATCGGGCGCGACGCGGAGAAGGTGGCGGCGGCGTTCGAGGGCCGCGCGCGCTTCGTGGTCCAGGCCGAGCAGAACGGCACGGGTCACGCGGTGCAGCAAGCCGAGCCCGCGCTGCGGGACCACCGGGGCGATGTGCTCGTCCTCTACGGCGACGTGCCGCTCCTGCGTCCCGAGACGCTCGAGCGCATGCGCGCCTGCAAGGCGGAGAGGCGCGCCGACCTCGTGATGCTCACTTCGCCGATCCCGCTCCCCGGCCTCGTCGTCCGCGACGCCGCCGGGCGCGTGCAGCGCATCGTCGAAGTGACCGACGCCTCGCCCGAAGAGCTGCGCATCCAGGAGGGCAACACGGGGGTGTACCTCCTCGGCGCCGAGCTGCTCTGGAAGTGCCTCGCGCAGCTCGACGACCAGAACCAGCAGGGCGAGCTCTACCTGACGGACGTGGTCGAGCGCGTCGTGGCGGAGGGCCGCCGCGTGGAGGCGCTCCTGCTCGACGACGCGGACGAGTGCCTCGGCGTGAACGACCGGCGCGAGCTGGCGCAGGCCGCCACCGTCGCGCGCCGCCGCACGGTCGAGCGGCTCATGGCCGAGGGCGTCACCTTCGTCGACCCCGCGAGCGCCTGGCTCGACGCCGACGTCGAGGTCGGCCGCGACACGGTGATCGAGCCGAGCGTGCGGATCACGGGCACGACGCGGATCGGCGAACGCTGCCACGTGAAGCCGCACTGCGTGATCGAGGCGAGCCGGATCGGCGACGACTGCGAGCTCGGTCCGAGCGCGCACCTGCGGCCCGGCTGCCGGCTGCACGACCGCGTGCGGGTCGGGAACTTCGTCGAGGTGAAGAACAGCGAGCTCGGCGAGGGCGTGAAGGCCGACCACCTGAGCTACATCGGCGACGCCGACGTCGGGCCGGGCGCCAGCTTCGGCGCGGGCTCGATCACCGTGAACTACGACTGGGAGCGCAAGCACCGCACCCGCGTGGGCGCGGGCGCGCGCATCGGCTGCAACGCCAACCTCGTGGCTCCGATCGAGATCGAGCCGGGCGCGTTCGTCGCGGCCGGGACGACGGTGACGAAGACCGTGCCGACCGATGCCATCGCGGTGTCTACCGGGCGGCAGCGAAACCTCGAGGGCTGGGCGGCGCGGCGCGCCCGGCCGGCGAAGCCGGGCGAGCCGGCGTCGTAGGAGCCGGCCCGGCCGGCGCAGGGAGACCATCCAGATGTGCGGAATCGTGGGCTACGTCGGCAGCGGTCGGACGGCGCAGGAGGTGCTGCTCGACGGGCTCCGGCGCCTCGAGTACCGGGGCTACGACTCGGCGGGGGTCGCCATCATCGAGGGCGACCGCATCGCGATCCGGCGCGCCGTCGGCAAGCTCGGCAACCTCGAGGCGGTCCTGCGCGATCGGCCGCTCCCCGGCCGCGTCGGCGTCGGCCACACGCGCTGGGCGACGCACGGCAAGCCCTCCGAGCGCAACGCGCACCCGCACAAGGCGGGCTCCGTCGTCGTGGTGCACAACGGCATCATGGAGAACTACCGCGAGCTGCGCGCCGAGCTCGAGGCCGCGGGCCACGAGATCGCCTCGGACACCGACACCGAGCTCATCGCGCACCTGATCGACGACCGGCTGCGCGCGGGAGCCGACCTCGTGTCCGCCGTCCGCGAGGCCTGCGCGCGCGTGACGGGCTCGTACGCGTTCGGCGTGCTGTGCGAGGAGCACCCGGACCACATCGTGGTCGCCAAGCAGGGCGGGAGCCCGATCGTCCTCGGGCTCGGCGAGAAGGAGAGCTTCCTCGCGAGCGACATCCCCGCGATCCTGCCCTACACGCGGCAGATGCTCTTCCTCGAGGACAGCGAGTTCGCGGTGCTCTCGATCGACGGCGTCCAGGTGCTCGACCGCGACGGCCGCCCGGTCGATCGCGAGCCGCGCGCGATCCAGTGGGACGCGGTCTCGGCGGAGAAGGCCGGCTACGACCGCTTCATGCAGAAGGAGATCTACGAGCAGCCGCGCGCGATCACGGACACGATCGGGACGCGCGTGCTCGAGACCGAGGGCGACCTCGACCTCGACGGCATCGACTTCTCGCCCGCCCGCGTGGCGCGCACGAAGCGCATCGCGCTCGTCGCCTGCGGCACCGCCTGGCACGCCTGCCTCGTCGGCAAGTACCTGATCGAGCAGCTCGCGGGGATCCCGTGCGAGGTCGACCTGGCCAGCGAGTTCCGCTACCGCCGCCCGATCCTGGGCGAGGACGTGCTCGTCGTGCCGGTCTCGCAGTCGGGCGAGACCGCCGACACGCTGGCCGCGCTGCGCGAGGGCAAGGCCCAGGGCGCGCGCGTGCTCGCCGTGTGCAACGTGCGCGACGCGACGATCGCGCGGGAGAGCCACGACGTGCTCTATACGCACGCGGGGCCCGAGATCGGCGTTGCGAGTACGAAGGCCTTCACCACCCAGGTCGTCGCGCTCTACATGATCGCCGTGAAGCTCGGCCTCGCCCGCGGCGCGCTCTCCCGCGAGGAGGGCCGCCGGCGCGTGGAGGAGCTGCTGCGCCTGCCGCGCCTCGTCGAGCGCGTGCTGCGGCTCGACGACTCCGTGCGGGAGATCGCGCACAAGTACGTCCACGCCCGCGACTTCCTCTACCTCGGGCGCGGCGTCATGGTGCCGATCGCCTTCGAGGGAGCGCTCAAGCTCAAGGAGATCTCGTACGTCCACGCGGAGGCCTATGCGGCCGGCGAGATGAAGCACGGGCCGATCGCGCTGATCGACGAGAACATGCCGGTCGTCGTGATCGCGACCCGGAGCCCGATCTACGACAAGGTCATCTCGAACCTCGAACAGGTGCGGGCGCGCGACGGGCAGGTGATCGCGATCGCGAGTGAGGGCGACGAAACGATCGCGCAGAAGGCGAACGACGTCGTGTACGTGCCCGACCTCGGCGAGTACCTGACCGCCGTCCTCGCGACGATTCCGCTGCAGCTGCTCGCCTACCACGTCGCCATGCTGAAGGGCACCGACGTCGACCAGCCGCGCAACCTCGCGAAGAGCGTCACGGTCGAGTAGTCCGCTGCGGCGGGGTTCGGGTCGGCGCGCCGCGCGCGAGGCGCTCGCGGCGCCGGCGCTGCTCGCGCTGGCCTTCGGCGCCGGGTGCGGCGAGCCGGCCGAGCTCCCCGCGCCGACGGCGGACGCCGTCCGGGCCGAAGCGCCGGCCGCGGGCGCGGTCGACGCGCGCGCCGGCGCGGACGCGCTCGCGAGTGACCTCTCGCCCAACGCGCGCGTCGACGTCCACGCCGCCCTGCTCTCGGGGCGCGCGGCCGTCCGCTCGCCGGCGGACGGCGCCGGACGCGCCGCGCTCGCCTTCCCCGGCGAGCCGCCGCGGCTCGTCGCCGGCGCGCCGGCGCGGCTGCCCTTCCGCTACGAGGCCGGTCCGCTCGGCATCGCCGTCGGCGGCGCGCTCTACTTCCAGGTCCCCCCGAGCTGGGGCTGGAGCGAACCGCAGACGGCCGATCCCGCGGCGCCGGGCTACACGGAGGCAAGCAGCGACGCCGCCGGGGTCGACCTGCGCCCGCGCGTCGTCGACCAGGGCCTGCTCGCCGTGGAGATCGCCGGCCGCGCGCTCGGGGCCGGCGAGCGCATCGAGCTCGTCTACGGCGCGGGCGCGGCGGGCGCGCAGGTGGACCGCTTCGCCGAGCGCGCCGCACCGATCCCGTTCGCGGTCGACGGCGACGGCGACGGCACGCGCGGCTTCCTCGCCGACCCGCCCACCGTCGACGTGGCCGCGGGACCCCCGGCGCTCCTCGTCGCGACGCTGCCGTCGACCGCGCGCGCCGGCGACGCGGTCACGCTGCGCCTCGCGGTGCTCGACGCGCTCGGGAGCGCGGGCGCGCCGGCGTCGGGGACGATCGCGCTCGCGGCGGACGGGCCGCTCGAGCTGCCGGCCGCGCTCGAGCTTCCAGCCGACGCCGGCGGCGTCGTCGCCGCTCCGGCGCGCGTCCGCGGCGAGGGCGTGGCGCGCGTGCGCGCCGAGGGGCCGGGGGGGCTGCGCGCGGAGAGCAACCCGCTGCGCGTCGCGGCGGACGCGCCGCGCCTCCTGTGGGGAGACCTCCACGGCCACTCGCACTTCTCCGACGGCACCGGCACGCCCGAGGACTACTTCCGCTACGCCCGCGACGTCGCGGGCCTCGACGTCGCGGCCCTCACCGACCACGATCACTGGGGCACGCCCTTCCTGGACGAGACGCCTGCGCTCTGGGCGCGCATCGAGGCCGCCACCGCACGCTTCCACGAGCCCGGGCGCTTCGTCACCCTCCTCGGCTACGAGTGGACGAGCTGGCTTCACGGTCACCGCCACGTGCTCTGGTTCGCGGACCGCGGCCGCATCCGCAGCTCGCTCGACGAGGCGACCGACGATCCCGCCGAGCTGTGGGCGTCGCTGCGCGGCGAGCCGGCGTTCACCTTCGCGCACCACTCGGCGGGGGAGCCCGTCGCGACGAACTGGCGCTTCGCGCCGGATCCCGAGCTCGAGCCGGTGACGGAGGTCGTTTCCGTGCACGGGAGCAGCGAGTCGCCCGAAGGGCCCGTGCCCGTAGCGGGCGGGATCCAGGGCAACTTCGTCCGCGACGTGATCGCGCGGGGTGCCCGGCTCGGCTTCGTCGGGAGCGGCGACTCGCACGACGGCCACCCCGGCCTCGCTCAGCTCGCCGGGCGCAGCGGCGGGCTCGCGGCGCTCTTCGCCGAGCAGGCGACGCGCGAGGGTGTGCGCGAGGCGCTCGGCGCGCGTCGCTGCTACGCGACGAACGGGCCCCGCATCCTGCTCGAAGCGGAGCTCGGTGGTCGCCCCATGGGCTCCGCGCTCCCGCCGGGCGAGCGCATCCTACGCGCGCGCGTGACGGCGCCGGCGCCGATCGCGGCGGTCGACCTCGTGCGCGGCACGCAGGCGTGGGCGCTGCGGCGCTTCGAGCCCGACGCGGCGCCCCGGGAGCTCGCGCTCGAGGCGACCGTCGCGCTGGCGCGGGGCGAGGCGCCCTACCTGCGCGTCGTCCAGGTCGACGGCGGCGCCGCGTGGTCGAGCCCCTGGTTCGTCGACGCAGCCGACGCGCGCGCGTCCGCGCCCGCCGCGGGTGTGCCGGGGGCCGATTGAGCACTTCGCTCTCGGGCCCTCGCCGCGCGGCGACGCCGGTCGCCCTCGCCGGTCTGGCGGCCGTCCTGCTCCCGCTCCTCCTCGTCGCGGCGGGCCCCATCGCGACCGACGACCTCTGGTTCCACCTCGGCGCCGGCCGCTCCTACGCGAGCGAGGGCCCCTGGCCGGCCCGAGACCCTCTCCTTCACACCGCGCACGCCGACGCGCCGGTGCAGCACGAGTGGGCGTTCGGCGTCGCGGTCTACGCGGTGGAGCGCGCGTTCGGGCTGCACGGACTGCGCGCGCTCCACGCGCTCGCCGTGCTGGGCCTCGCGGCAGCGGCCTACGCGACCCTGCGCCGCGCCGCACCGTCGGCCGCCGCCGCGCTCTTCGCGACGTCGGTGTGGCTCGCGCTCTCGTGGTGGCGCCTCGGCCAGCTGCGCCCGGACCTCGCGAGCATCGCCGCGGCGCTCGCGACGTACGCGCTGCTCTTCGCTCCGGCCGCGCCCCCGTCCTGGCGACGCGTCGCGGCCTTCGCGGCGCTCTGCGCGCTCTGGGCCAACGTGCACTCGCTCGTCATGGTCGGACTCGCGCTCGTCGTCGCCGCGCTGCTCGGCCTGGGCGTCGAAGCCGCGCTCGCGCGCGCCGTCGCGACGGATCCCGGGCGCGCGGCCCGCCGCTTGCGCGCGCGGCGCCTCGCGGCAGCGCTCGCGCTCGGGGCGCTGGCCGCCCTCGCGAACCCGCGCGGTCCCGCGCAGCACCTCACCTTCCTGCACTCCTCGCGCGACACCGCCGTGTGGCAGGTGCGCGACGAGTGGATCCACTTCGACCCCCTCTCGTGGCGCGCGGGGGGCTACGCCGAGAACCCCGTCGCCTGGGCGCTGACGGACGCGCTCGCGCTCGCCTTCGTCGGCCTCGCAGGCGGAGCGCTCGCCCGCGGCTGGCGCCGACGCGACGCGGCCCACCTCGCGGCGTTCGACGCACAGGGCTTCGGGCTCGGCCTCGCGGCGTTCGCGGCAATCCTCGTCTCGATCCGCTTCCGCTGGCTCGCCTTCCTGCCGCTCCTCTACGGGCTGCGCGCGCTCCCCCGCGCCGCGCCGGACCGCAGCGGCGCCTGGGACGCCGCCTGCGCGGTGGCGAGCGTCGCGCTCGCGCTCGCGTTCCACGCGGCGGGGGGCGTCCAGCGCTGGACCGGGCTCCTGCCGCAAGCGCCGCGGGAGTACCTCGCCCGCCCTCACGTCGCGCGCAAGTACCATGCGGAGGGCGTCCGTTTCCTGTCGGACGCCGGGCTCGAGGGCCGGCTGTTCAACCACTACTGGATGGGCGGCTACCTGGGCTGGTGGCTCGCGCCGCGCTTGCGCACGTTCGTCGACGGGCGCACCGAGCACTACGCGCCGGACGTCCTCGAAGACGCGCAGGCGGTCTCGGGCCGCGTCGGCGCGCGCCGCGGCGAAACCAGCCACCGCGACGTGCTCGACCGGCGCGGCGTGGACGTCTTCTTCGGCGTCGGCACGGTGCCCGTCGGCGCGGGCATCGGGCTCGGCGTGTACACCGCCGACCACCTCGCGGGCGACCCGGACTGGGTGCCCGTCTTCCGCGCGGTGGATCAAGCGATCTACGTCCGGCGCGCGGCCGGGCGGGCCAACCTCGAGCGGGCGGCCGCGTTCTACCGGGAGCGCGGCGTCCCGTTCGACCCCGAGGTCGGCTTCGAGCCCGAGCGGGTCATGCGCGAGGCGCCCGCCTTCGCGCGCGCATGGCGGCTCCTCCCGCTCGACGAGGCCGCGCTGCGCGAGGCTGCGTCGCGCGGCGACGGCGCGGCCGCGCTCGCGGCCGCCGAGACGTTGGCGCAGGCGTACGCGGTCGCCGGTGCGTGGAACGCGGCGATCGACGCGTCGCGCGGCGCGCTGGCGCTGGGAGGGGACTCCGCCCCCGCTCGCCGCAGCCTCGTCTACGCGCTGCTGCGGACGGGTCGCGTCGAGGAGGCGCGCGACGAGGCCGCCGCGCTCCAGCGCACGGCTCCGTCCGTTGCGCGCGCGGCGCGGATCGCTGCGATCTCCCGGCGCGCCGCGGCGGGGCTGCCGCAGGAGCGGCTCGAGAGGCTCCTCCTCGGCTTCCCGCTGCTCACCCACGCGGAGACCGTCGCGCTCCTCGGGCACTACGGGAGCGCGTCGCTCGGCGGCCGCCCCGGCGCCCTCGCGCCGTGGCCCTGAGAGCGCGACCTGCGACTCCGTCGCGAACGACGCCTCGCCGGATCCGGAGCGCCGGGTCCGCGGGCTGCGCCCGCGGTCCAGACCGGGCGCCCGGCAGCGCCCCGACGCCCGCTCTATCCTGTCGCGCTTGGCTGCCGAACCGCCGCGCTCGACGCCCGACTCCGACACCGAAGCGCGCGCCTTGCGGGGCGCTCGCAGGACGCGGAGACCGCGGGTCGCCGCCGCGGCGCTCGCAGCGGTGCTCGTCCCCGTTGCCGCGTTCCTCCTCCTCGAGGGCGGAAGCAGCCTCGCGCTCCTCGTCCTCGACGCGGCCGGCAGCGGCGAGCGGCCGCTCGCCCGGCTGCAGCACACGCGCTACGACCCCGAGCTCGGCTGGTCCCACGTTCCCGCGATCCGCGTGGACGACCTGTACGGCCCGGGGGGTTGGCTCGAGACGAACCGCCAGGGCTTCCGCGCCGACCACGAGTACGCGCCCGAGGTGCCGCCGGGGCGCCTGCGCGTCGTGTGCTCGGGCGACTCGTTCACCCTGGGCTACGGCGTCGCGAACGACCAGACCTGGTGCGCGCGGCTCGAGGCGCTCGATGCGCGCCTCGAGAGCGTCAACATGGGACAGGCCGGCTACGGCATCGACCAGGCGTACCTGTGGTATCGGCGCGACGGCGCGCCGCTCGCCCACGACGTGCACGTGTTCGCCTTCATCCTCGACGACTTCCGGCGGATGCAGGAGACGAGCTTCCTCGGCTACGGAAAGCCCGTCCTCGCCGTGCGGAACGGGGCGCTCGCGGTCGAGAACACGCCCGTGCCGCAGCGCCGCTTCTACGCGGGGCTCGGCGAGCGCCTCGCGCACGCGACGGGCGGGCTGCGCGCGCGCGAGCTGCTCGGGCGGCTGACCGGCCGCGGCGACGGAGCGCGGCCTCCCGTGCGGCCGGCGGCGCCCGCGCAGGACCCCGTCACGCTGGAGCTCGTGGGCCGCGTGCTCGACGAGCTCGAGGCCGCCAACCGCGCCAAGGGCAGCCAGCTCGTGCTGCTCGCGCTGCCGACGCCGCCGGACTACCGGGGCAAGGACTCGGACGCCTGGCGCGCGTTCGCGGCCCGCGAGGCGGCCGCCCGCGGGATCGCCTACCTCGACCTCGTAGAGGGGTTGCGGCGGATGTCGCGAGCGTCGGTGGAGCCGCTCTTCATCAAGCCGGGCGCGCTGCCGTATCGCGCCGCGGTCGGACACCTGACGCCGCTCGGCAACGACTGGGTGGCGCGCCAGCTGTACGACTACCTGCTGGCGGCGCCGGCGCTCGCGTCCCGCTGGCCCGCCGGCGCGGGGCGCTGAAGCGGTGCCGCGCGCGCGCTGGCTCGCGCTCTTGGCGCTCGCCGCGCTGCTGCCGGCGTGCGAGCGCGCGCGGGACTCGCTCGCGTCGCCGGATCCCGTGCAGGAGCTGGCGGACCTTCGCGCCCAGCTCGACGACGGGCGTACGGAGCTCGCGCGTCTCCAGCGCGAGGTCGCGCTGCGCGAACGGGAGGTGGCGGCGCTGCGCGCGCGCTCGCGCGGCGCCGACCCGCCCGTCGCGGTGGAGGACTCCGGCGGGGCGGACGCCGCGACGGGAGTCGACGCGTCTCCCGCGACGGGGCGCGAGGGGCCGGACGCCGCGGCGCTCCTCCCGGGAAGCGAGCTGCCCGCGTCCGAGCCCGCGTTCGACCCGGCGCGCTTCGCCGCGTCCGGGCTGACGGAGCGCGACGGAGCGGAGCTGCGCGAGCTGTTCGAGGCGACGGAGCTCGAGCGCCTCGACGTCCGCGACCGCGCCAAGCGCGAGCGCTGGCCGGAGGAGCGCCTCGCGGGCGAGCTCGCCGTGCTCGACGAGCGGCTCTCCGCGGTGCGCCGCGAGCGCGGCGACCCCACCTGGGACTGGCTCCTCTACTCGACCGGCCGCCCGAACCGCGTCGTCGTGCAGAGCGTGCTCGGGCGCTCGGCCGCCGAGGCGGCGGGCCTCGAGCCGGGCGACGTCGTCTACGCCTACGACGGCGCGCGCCTCTTCCACCCCGAGGAGCTCGTCGGATCGACCCGGGGCGGCCGGCTCAACGAGCGCGTCGAGCTCGAGGTCGAGCGCGCCGGCCAGCGCGTGCGCGTCGGCGTGCCGCGCGGTCCGCTCGGCGTGAAGGTCGCGGGACTCAACGTCCGTCCCGCGGACGCGGCCGGGCGCTAGGAGCGCGAGCTTCGATGCGGCGCACGGGTCGGCGCGCATTCTGGGGCCTGGCCGCCGCCGCTCTCGCCGCGGCCGCGCCGCTCGCGTGCCGCGAGCCGGCCCGGGCGCGCCCGCCGAACCTGGTGCTCGTCTCCGTCGACAGCTTGCGCGCCGACCACCTCCACGCGTACGGCTACCCGCGCGAGACGAGCCCGACCTTCGACCGGCTCGCGCGCGAGGGCGCGCGCTTCGAGTCCGCGGTGAGCACGACCTCGTGGACCCTCCCGGCGCACGCCGCGCTCTTCACCGGGCTCTACGACTCGACGCATGGGCTCGTGGACAACGGGCTCCGGCTCGCGCCCGAGCTCACGACGCTCGCGGAGACGCTCGCCCGCGCGGGCTACCACACCGCGGGCTTCTACGGCGGCCCCTACCTCCATCCGACGTTCGGCCTCTCGGACGGCTTCGAGGTGTGGGAGAGCTGCATGACGGCGGTGCCGGGCGAGCTCTCGGACGCCGAGCTGCGCGCGGAGTCGCGCGCGCCGCGCGCGCGCTCGCACGGCGACGTCACCGGGCCCCGAACGCTCGAGCGCGTGGCGCGTTGGGCCGAGCGCCAGCCGCGCGAGCGGCCGTTCTTCCTCTTCGTCCACCTCTGGGACGTGCACTACGACTTCATCCCGCCGCCGCCGTACGACCGCCTGTTCGACCCGGACTACCGCGGAACGCTGACCGGCGTCGACTTCATGGGGAACCTGGCGGTGAACCGCCGCATGGACCGCCGCGACCTCGAGCACCTGGTCGCGCTGTACGACGGCGAGATCCGCTTCACCGACGACGTGCTCGGCCGGCTGCTCGACGACCTGCGCGCGCGCGGGCTGCTCGGCGACGCGCTGGTCGTCGTCACGGCCGACCACGGCGAGGAGTTCTTCGAGCACGGCCGCAAGGGCCACCAGAAGACGCTCTTCGACGAGGTCGTGCGCGTCCCGCTGGTCCTGCACTGGCCCGGGCGGCTTCCGGCGGGACGCGTGGTGCCCGATCAGGTGCGGCTCGTGGACCTCGCGCCGACGCTGCTCGCCGCCGCCGGGGTCCCTGCGCCGGCCGGCGTCGACGGCCGCGACGTCCTCCCGCTCGCTCGGGGCGAGCCGCTCGCGCCGCAGGACGCGCTGCTCGAGCTCTACGCCGACGGCCGCGACCAGCGGGCGCTGCGCACGCGCGAGCTGAAGGCCTACGCGCGGCGCGGGCGCCGTGGGCGCCCCCCCGCGGAGGTCGGCTACGACCTGCGGGTCGATCCGGGCGAGCGCGTGCCGCTGCGCCGCCGCGACGACGCGCGCGTCGACGCCGCCTTCGCGTCGCTCGATCGGGCGCGCGCGGCGGCGCTCGCGCGCCGGCGCGAGCTCGGCGGCGGCGCGCGCGAGACGGCCGTCGACGACGAGACGCGCCGGCGGCTCGAGCAGCTCGGCTACCTCGACGGAGCCCGCGACAAGTGAGCGCGGATGCGCCGCCCGCCCCCGGTCGCGATGCTGCGAGCGGCGCGCAGCCCACGGCCGGGCGCCGCGCCGCTGCGGGCGTGCCGGCCGAAGCCGCTTCGCGGGACGCGGGCGCGCGCGCGGCCGCGGCCGTCTGCACGGCGCAGGGTCCGCCGGCCTGGCTGCACGCCGCGGTGCTCGCGGCCGCCTTCGCCGCGCTCTACGCCTGGACCGAGGGGCGCTGGCCCGACGTCGTCGTGGACTACGGCCGCGAGCTCTACGTGCCGTGGCGGATGCTCGAGGGCGAGCGGCTCTTCGGCGACCTCTCCTGGTTCAACGGGCCGCTGAGCCCGAGCTGGAACCTGCTCGTGTTCCGTCTCTTCGGCGTCGGGATCTCGACCCTCGTCGCCGTGGATCTCGCGCTCTTCGCGCTCCTCCTCGCGCTGCTCCACGCGCAGCTGCGCAGCTTCGCGTCGACCACCGCGGCGACGCTCGCCTGCCTCGTCGTCCTCTGCGTCTGCGGCTTCGCGCAGCTGCTCTTCATCGGCAACTACAACTTCGCGACGCCCTACTCGCACGAGGCGACGCACGGCGTGCTGCTCGGGCTCGCGGCGCTCGCCGCGGCGCACCGCTTCGCCGTCGCGGGGCGGCCGGCCTGGGCGTTCGCGAGCGGGGCCTTCGTCGGGCTCGCGTTCCTGACGAAGCCCGAGATGTTCATCGCGGCCGCGGCGGGCGCCCTCGTCGCGGTCGGGCTCGCGGGGCTGCGCTCGCGCCGGCTGGTCGCGGCCGGCGTGGCGCTGGCGCTCGGGGCGCTCGTTCCCGTCGGCGCGTCGTGGCTGCTCCTGCGCGAGTCGCTCGGCGCGGCGGGCGCATGGAGCGCGACGCTCGGGGCGTGGCCGCAGCTCGCAGCGACGGACGTCTCGCAGCAGCGCTTCTACCTGACGAGCATGGGCCTCGACCGCCCGCTCGCGAACGTCGCGTCGATGCTGCGCTGGGCGCTCTGGGCGATCGCTGCGCTGGCTCCAGCCGCCACGCTCGCCCTCCTCGTGCGGGGTCCACGAAGCTCCAGCGCCGTCGCCGCGGCTTCCGCGGCTGGAGCGTCCCCGTGGTGGATTGCCGCCGCGGTGGTGGGGACGGGGCTCATCGGCGCTGCGCTCTACGGCGACGGGCGCTGGCTCCAGGCCCCGCGCGCGTGGCCGCTCTTCGCGGGGGTCGCGTTCGTCGTCGCGGCGCGGCGCGCCTCGAGCGGACCGGATGCGCCGCGCTGGATCGCCGCGGCCGCCTTCTCCGCGTTCGCCCTCGCGATGACGGGCAAGATGCTCCTCAACGCCCGGCTCTACCACTACGGCTTCGCGTTGGGCCTCCCCGCGACGGCGCTCGTCGCCGCGCTCGCTTGGGACGCGTGGCCCGCCGGGGTGGCGCGGCGCGGCGGCAGCGCGGCCGTGGCGCGCGCCGGGGTGGCCACGGCGCTCGCCGCCTTCGCCGGCATCGCGCTCGTGCAGACGGCGCGCATGCACGCGGGCAAGACGATCGAGATGGGCAACGGGCGCGACCGCTTCCTCGCCGACGCGCGCGGCGCGACGGTGAACGCGGCGCTCGCGTGGCTCGAGGGCTGCGCCGCTCCGGGCGCCGACAAGCCGACGCTCGCGGTGCTGCCCGAGGGTGTGACGCTCAACTACCTCTCGCGCTCGCGCAACCCGACCCCGTACTTCAACTTCATGCCGCCGGAGATCATCCTCTTCGAGGAGGCCCGCATCCTCTCGGCGTTCCAGGCCCACCCGCCGGACCTCGTCTTCCTGGTGCACAAGGACACGAGCGAGTACGGGCTGCGCTGGTTCGGGCGCGACTACGCCCGGCAGCTCGGCGCGTGGCTGCGCGACCGCTACGACGAGGTGGAGCGCTTCGGCGACCCGCCCTTGCGTCCGGGCTCGCGCTTCGGCATCGACGCGCTCGCCCGCCGGGGCACCGCCGCGGGCGCCGCGCTCCCGTGCGTCACTCGAGGTAGCCGAGGCTCCGGAGCGCCTCCGTCTCCTCCGCGCTGAGCTTCGGCCCCTCGGCGCCGCCGCGCGCCGGACCGAGGAGCGGCGCGAGCAAGCCGCGCAGCGCCTCGACGCGCGCGGGCTCGTCGGCCGCGACGTTGCGCCGCTCGCCGGGGTCGGCGCCGAGGTCGTAGAGCTCGGCGGCGGCCCCGGGGTGCGCGACGTGGAGCTTCCAGCCATCGCGCTCGACCGCGCGCTTCCACTCGCCGTCCGCGCGCCCGAGCCACCAGTCGGTAGCGAAGAAGAGCGGGCGCGCCGCGGGCGGGCGCAGCGCTCCGTCCGACCAGAGATCGGTGCCCTCCACATAGGGCGGCGCGGGGACCCCGAGCAGCGCCGTCACGGTCGGGAAGACGTCGAGCAGCGACGCGGGCCCCGAGACGCGCCGGCCGGCCGGCACGCCCGGGCCGGCCAGGATGAGGGGCACGTCCACGAGCTCGCCGTAGAGCGTCCGCCCGTGCAGCACGCCGCCGTGCTCGCCGAACTCCTCGCCGTGGTCCGACGTCACGACGATCGCGGTGTCCGCGAGGAGCCCGCGCTCTTCGAGCGCCGCGAAGAAGCGGCCGAGCTCGTCGTCCAGCTGGCGGATCTCCGCGTCGTAGAGCTCGGAGAGGTGGCGCGCGTCGTCCGGAGCGAGCGACAGCCTGCCGAGCCGCGCCGCCTTGAGCTGCTCCGTCGTCCCGTCCGCGGGGCCGCGATACGGCGAGACCAGGAGCTCGCGGTACGCCGGAGCGGGCGCATAGTCGCTGTGCACGTCGTAGTAGTGGAGGAAGAGGAAGAACGGCCGCCGCTCGCGCGCGCCGTCGAGCCAGCGCAGCGCGCGCGCGTGGATCTCGGGCGCGGCGGGCTCGGGGCCGAGCACGAGCTCGAAGTGGTCGAAGCCGCCGGCGAAGCCCCGCTTCGCGCTGAGCAGCACCGTGTTGACCACGGCCGCGGTGGCGTAGCCGTGCTGGCGCAGCCAGCCCGCGAGCGTCTCGGCCCGCGGGTCGAGGCGCTGGACGGCGCCGGTCGCGCCGTGCGCCTGCGGCGAGAGGCCGGTGAGGAGCGAGCCGTGGGAGGGCACGGTCCACGAGCTCGGCGCGCTCGCGCCCTCGAACACGACGCCGCGCGCCGCGAGCGCGTCGAGGACCGGCGAGGTCGGGCGGTCGTAGCCATACGCGCCGAGCCGGTCGCGCCGGAGCGTGTCGATCGAGAGCAAAACGAGGTTGCGCGGGCGCTCGCGCGCTGCGCACGCGAGCCAGGCACCGGCCGCCGCCGCACCGACGAGCAGGGCGAGCACGGCCAGCCGTCGCATGGCGGCAGACGCTAGCCGCGGACCGCGGGCGCAGCCCGCGCAGCTCGCCTACGTTCTGCCGGCCCCGATCTCCTCCCGAGAGGACGACGCGCCGTTGCTCGCCGACGCCATCGTCGCGGACCTCAATCCCGAGCAGCGCGAGGCGGTGCAGGCCACCGAGGGGCCGCTGCTCGTGCTGGCCGGCGCGGGCAGCGGCAAGACCCGCGTGCTCACGCACCGGATCGCGTGGCTGATCGCCGCGTGCGGCATCGCGCCCGAGGCGATCCTCGCGGTGACGTTCACGAACAAGGCGGCGTCCGAGATGCGCGAGCGGGTCGCGAAGCTGCTCGGGCCCGACGCCGCCGGGCTCTGGGTGTCGACGTTCCACTCGAGCTGCGTGCGCATCCTGCGCCGGGACATCGAGCGGCTGGGCCGGCCCCGCAGCTTCGTGATCTACGACGACGGCGAGTCCCAGGCGGTGCTGCGCGAGGCGCTGCGTCGCCACGGCGCCGACGCGCGGGGGCCCGACGCGCGTCGCGCGCACTGGCGCATCGACCAGTGGAAGAACGTCGGGCTGCGCCCGGACGAGGCGGCGGCGCGCGCCCGCGACGTCGACGACGAGCGGATCGCCGTCCTCTACCGGACCTACCAGGCGCTCCTCGCCGAGGCCAACGCGCTCGACTTCGGCGATCTCCTCCTGCTCGTGACCGACCTCTTCGCGCAGCACCCGGACGTCCTGGCCCGCTACCGCGAGCGCTGGCAGTACGTGCTCGTCGACGAGTACCAGGACACGAACCGCGTGCAGTACCGGCTCGTGACGCAGCTGGCCGCGGAGCACCGCAACCTCTGCGTCGTCGGCGACGTCGACCAGTCGATCTACGGCTGGCGCGGCGCGGACGTGCGCAACATCCTCGACTTCGAGCGCGACTTCCCCGAGGCGCGCGTCGTGACGCTCGACCGCAACTACCGCTCGACGCGCCCGATCCTGGCCGGCGCCGACGCCGTCGTCGCGAACAACCGGGCGCGACGCGAGAAGACCATGCGCGCCGAGCGCGGCGAAGGCGAGCCGATCCGGCTCTACCGCGCCCGCGACGACCGCGACGAGGCGCAGTTCGTCGTGCAGGACATCCTGCAGGGCGCGCGCAGCGAGGGCCGCCCCCTCGGCCACTTCGCCGTCTTCTACCGCACCAACGCGCAGTCGCGGCCCTTCGAGGAGGAGCTGCTCAAGTACGACGTGCCGTACGCGCTCGTCGGAGGGATCCGGTTCTACGAGCGCGCCGAGGTGAAGGACGTGCTCGCCTACCTCCGGCTCGTCGTGAACCCGCGCGACGCGCTGGCGCTGCGGCGCATCGTGAACGTGCCCGCGCGGGGCATCGGCAAGGCCACCGTCGAGCGCGCCGCCGCGCTCGCCGAGGCGCGCCGCGTCCCGCTCGTCGAGGGTCTGCGCCTCGCGGCCGCCGAGGGCGCACGCTCGGGCCCGCGCGTGGCGGAGTTCCTGCGGCTCCTGGACGCGCTGCGCGCGGAGGTCGCCGCGCTGCTCCCCGTCGAGGCGATCGGCCGCGCGCTCGAGCGCACCGGCTACCTGCGCGAGCTCGAGCGCGAGGGGACGCCGGAGGCCGAGGCGCGGGTCGAGAACCTGCGCGAGCTCGTCGCGGGAGCGGAGGACTTCGAGGGCTCGGAGGACGACGAGCGCAGCCTGCTCGAGCAGTACCTCGACCAGGTGGCGCTCGTCTCCGACGTCGACGCGTTCGAGGGCCGCCACGACCGCGTCTCGCTCATGACCGGCCACTCGGCGAAAGGCCTCGAGTTTCCCGTCGTCTACCTCGTCGGCATGGAGGAGGGCGTCTTCCCGCACGCGAGCGCGACGCGCGACGACCGCTCCGTCGAGGAGGAGCGTCGGCTCTGCTACGTCGGCATGACGCGCGCGATGGAGCGCCTCACGCTCACGTGGGCGACGGAGCGCCGCCGCTACGGCTCGGTCGCGTTCGGTGCGCCTTCGCGCTTCCTCTCCGAGATCCCGGCCTCGCTCGTCGTCGGCTCGACGCCGGACGCGCCCGAGCCGCCCCGCTTCGCCGGCGGCCCGGGCGGCCGCGTGCTCGACTACTCGCTCGGCCAGGACGAGCCCTCCGAGCCTGCCGCCGGCGGCCGAGGCGCCCGCGTGCGTCACCCGATCTTCGGCGAGGGGATCGTGCTCGAGAGCCAGGGCAGCGGCCCCGGCCGCAAGCTCCGCATCCGCTTCGACCGCGCGGGCGTGAAGACGGTGATCCTGCGGTTCGCGAACCTCGACTTCCTGTGAGAAGCGCCGGATGGCTGCGAAGGCGCGCTCAACGCAGCACGTTGTACTTGAGAATGCACCACAGCGCGCGGAGCCCGTCGCGCCAGCCGATCTTCTTGCCTTCGGCGTAGGTGCGGCCCGAGTACGAGATGCCGACCTCGTAGACCGTGCAGTGGAGCTTCGCCACCTTGGCCGTGATCTCGGGCTCGAAGCCGAAGCGGTCCTCTTCGAGCTCGATGCGCTGGAGCACCTCGCGGCGGAAGAGCTTGTAGCAGACCTCCATGTCCGTGAGGTTCAGGTTCGTGAAGACGTTCGAGAGGGTGGTGAGGAGGCGGTTGCCGACGTAGTGCCAGTAATAGAGCACCCGGTGGGACTCGCCGCCGATGAAGCGCGAGCCGAAGACGACGTCGGCACCCTTCTCGACGAAGGGGCGCAGGAGCTTCGCGTACTCGGACGGGTCGTACTCGAGGTCGGCGTCCTGCACGATGACGACGTCCCCCGTCGCTGCGCGGAAGCCGGTGCGCAGCGCGGCGCCCTTGCCCTGGTTGCGCTCGTGCAGCACGACGCGGTCCACGCGGTCGGCGAGCTTCTCGCGGATCAGCTCGCGAGTGCCGTCGGTGGAGCCGTCGTCGACGAGGATGATCTCCTTGCGCGGGACGGGCGCCGCGCGCACCGCGTCCACGACGCGCTCGAGCGTCGCGACCTCGTTGAAGCACGGGACCACGACGGAGAGCGTGAGCGAGGAGAGGTCCGTCACGGCGCCGCAACGTAGCGCCCGCCCACCCCGGGAACCTCGCGGGAACCTCGTTGACCCCCCGGGGGTTCGCGCGTAGCATCGGCCGGATGCCCGTCGACGCGCGGAGCCTCGAGCGCCTGGTCCCCGCCGAGCTCGCTCGCGACGACGCCACCGGGCGCCAGACGCTCGAGCTCCACCTCGAGCGCTACCGCTTCGCCGCGCGACACGCGCGCCCCGGGCGTCTGCTCGACCTGGCCTGCGGCGTCGGCTACGGGACGCGCCTGGTCGCGGATCTCGCGCCCGCGCTCGAGCGCGCGCTCGGCGTCGACGTGGCCGACGACGCGGTGGCCTACGCGCGTACCCACTATGCGCGCGACGGGGTCGAGTTCGTCGTCTCCGACGGGCTCGCGTTCGCGGACCCCGTCGGCTTCGACACGATCGTCTCGCTCGAGACCATCGAGCACGTGCCCGACCCCGAGCGCCTCGTGGCGCACCTCGTCGGGCTGTTGCGCCCGGGCGGCGTCCTCGTCGCCTCGGCGCCGACGACGCCCTCGGCCGACGTCAACCTCCACCACCTGCACGACTTCACCGAGCGCTCGTTCGGGCGGCTGTTCGCACCCCACCGGCTCGCCGCGCAGGCGTCGCTGCGCCAGGTCCAGCCGGTGCCGCTCTTCGCGACGCTCGCGCGCCGCGAGGAGCGGCTCGCCGACATGCGCCCCGACCTGCTGCGCTACTACGCGATGCATCCGCGCGCGGCGCTGCGCCGGCTCGCGGCGACGCTGCGATACGGGTTCACCAACCGCTACCTCACCGTCGCGTGGTCGCGGCCGGCGTGATCGTCGGCCTGCCCGCATACAACGAGGCCGAGCGGCTCCCCGCGGTCCTCGCGGCGGTGGCGCGCGCGGCGCCCGGCGCCGAGATCGCCGTCGTCGACGACGGTTCGGCCGACGGGACGGGCGACGCGGCCGCGCGCTGCGGCGCGAGCGTGCTGCGCCATCCGTTCAACCTCGGCTACGGCGCGGCGCTCCAGACGCTCTACAAGTACGCGCTGCGCAGCGGCGCCGAGCTCCTCGTCCAGCTCGACGCCGACGGCCAGCACGACCCTACCGAGATCCCGCGCGTGGCGGCGCCGGTCGCGAGCGGCGAGTGCGACCTGGCGATCGGCTCGCGCTTCGTCGAGAAGTCGGACTACCGGATGGGGCCGGTGAAGGCGCTCGGGCGGCAGCTCTTCGCCCGGCTCGGCCGGCTGGCCGGGGTGGCGGTGAGCGACCCGACCTCCGGCTTCCAGGCGATGAACCGGCGCGTGCTCGCGCTCTACTGCGAGCCCTTCTTCCCGCCCGACTACCCCGACGTCGACGTGCTGGTCGCGGCCGCGCGGCGGGGCCTTCGCATCCGCGAGGTGCCCGTGCGGATGCGCGAGAGCACGCGCGCCTCGACGCTGCACGGTGGCACGCGCGACTTCTACTACGTCTACAAGATGCTCATGTCCCTCTGGGCCGAGTCCCGTCGATGAGGAGACCCGCATGACGGACGCCGAGCGGCTCGCCGAGCTGCGCCAGCTCTTCCTCCACGCCCCCGAGTCGGGCGCGGTGCGCCTCGTGGCGCTGCTGTTCGCCCTCTCGCTCGCGGCGGTGGTGCTCGCGCTCGTGCGGCGGCGCACGCTGCGCGCCGAGTACACGCCCATCTGGATGGCGGTCGCCTTCGGCACGCTGCTCGTCGCCCTGAACCTCGACCTGCTGCGCTGGCTCACGCGCGCGCTCGGCGCCTGGACGATCAGCGCGACGCTGTTCATGCTGGGCGAGTTCTTCCTCGTCGCGATCTGCCTCAACTACGCGGTGCGGATCTCGCAGGCCTCGGGCCACATCCGCGACCTGGCGCAGGAGGTGGCGCTCCTGCGCCAGCGGCTCGAGCGGCTGGAGCCGAACGCTCAGGGGCTCGGCGAAGGCGAAGGAGCTCCTGCCTCGACGCGGTAGATCCGCGCGGGGCCGCCGTGCCCGTAGCCCGAGCGCAGGACGTCGACCGGGTAGAGGTAACGGACGCCCGGGAAGCGGTGGAAGTGGAGCTCGGGTCGGTTCTCCCAGAGCGTCTCGGGGACCGTTGCGACGGGCTCGAGTCGCCGGCCGCGGGACTCCACCGCGGCGCGCACGTCGGCGAAGCGGTAGCCCTGGTAGCCCTCCGCGGGAGGCCGCCACACGACCCAGCGCGCCGCGCCCGCGTCGAAGGCGTGGTCGGGAAGCCCGTGCGCGCGCGCGGCCTCGTAGAGGTCGTAGTCGGGCAGCACCTTGTAGCCCTGGGGCAGGCGGGTGTGGAAGTAGAGCGGCTCCCACTCGTAGTTGGTGACGAGGATGTCCTCCGGCTCCGCGTGCTCCGCGAGGTACGCGACGACGTGGGAGACCGTGCCCGGATCGCTCTCGACGAGCTCGCGCGGATAGCCGAGCCATTCCACTCTCAGCCACGGCCCGAGGGCGCCCCTCGGCTCGTGGAAGAGGACACCCGTCTGGTCGCGCGCCGAGTCGCGCGCGAGCGTGAGGTAGAGCGCCGTCGCGCCCGGCACGTGCGTCGCGGCGAAGAGGGCGAGGAGCGCGGCCAGCCGCCAGCGGCTCGCCCCGGCCGCGCGCACGGCGAGGACGCCGGTGACGCCCGCGGCGAGCGGCAGGACGCCGACCGCGTAACGCAGCCCGAGCGCGAAGAGCTCGCCCACCGAGAGCGCGAGCGCGAGCAGCGCGACGAACGCTGCGATGCAAGGCAGCGCGAGCGCGAGGAAGGCGCCGTCGCCGCGCGCGAGCCGCCGCCGCCCGGCGAGGAAGAGCGCGAGCCAGCCGAGGAGGGGCACCGCCTCGGCCGCCTCGACCCCTGCCTGCGCCAGCCGCACGGGGAGCTCCCCCGCGCGCGCGAGGGCGCTCGAGTTCTCCTCCCAGCCGGTCCACGCGATCGCGAGCCAGGGGAGCGTGCCGAGCGCGATCGCCCCGCTCCACGCGAGCAGGGGGCGGCGCGCCCGCGCGAAGTCCGGGTGGACGAGCGCCGCGAACGCGGAGCCGGCGAGCGTCGCCGCAGCGGGCAGCGGGTGTACGTGGAAGAGCAGGATGGAGCTGGCCGCGAAGACCGGGGAGCGCGGCCGCACGCGCAGGCGCGCGAAGCCCCACAGCACCGCGAGCGTCCCGAGCGCGTTGGGCGCGTAGTGGCGGGATTGGCGCGCGAAGAGCAGGAACTGGACGGACGCGAGGAGGAGCAGCGCGGCGGCGAGCGCGGCGCGCCGGTCGCGGGTCAGGTCCGCGACGAGCAGGTAGAGCAGCGCAACCGCCGCCACCGCGCACAGCGCGAAGGGCAGGCGCGCGGAGAACGCCGACTCGCCGAGCGCGGCGAACGAGGCGGCCGTCGCGTAGTACGGCAGCCACGGCGTCCCGACCATGAGGAGGTCCTCGTTCAGCCGGCGCCCGCGATCGCTCTCGGTGAACGTGCGGCCGTCCCACGCGTACGGCAGCCCGCGCGCGAGGATCGTGCGGGCGAACACCGCGGTGTCGCCTTCGTCCGACCACAGTCGCGGTCCGCCGAGGTTCGGCAGTACGAGCAAGGCTGCGAGCGCGAGGAGCAGGGCGACGTCGCGGCGCCGCACCGCGCGCGCGGCCGCGACGGGCGCCGCTGCCGCGCCCTGCGCCGGCGGCGCGGACGGGTGCGCGCGCGCCTCGCTCACGCGCGGCGCCGGGTCCACGCGAAGGCCGCCCCCGCGAGGAGGAGCGCGCCCGCCGACGCCGCGCACGCGGCCGCGAAGTGCGGCGGTGCGTAGCGGAGCACGACCCCCTCCGTCGCCGCCGGGACTTCGACGCCGAGGAAGCGCAGCTGCGCCGGCACGACGCGCAGCGCGCGGCCGTCGCGCGACTCCGCCCGCCAGCCGCGGTCGAAGCTCGTACGCACGACCAGCCAGCCGTCGCCGGACGCGGCGGCCGCGGGCAGCTCCACGTCGATCCGCTGCGGCGAGCGCTGCATCGCGGCGGCTCGCTCGCCGGGGCGTACCGTCGCCGCCGGCTCGCGCGCGGCGCCGTCCTCGACGACGATCGGCTCGGGCCGCACGCCTCGCGCCGCGACGAGGCGCGCGAGTGCGGCGTCGAGGCCGGGCGCGCTCGCGACCTCGGCGCTCGCGTGCCACGCCGCCCAGGGCGCCGCGTCGCGGAGGTGGTAGAGCCGCAGGCCGCGCCGCTCGTCGAGCAGTGCGAGCCCGTCGGCCGCTCCGCCCTGCTGCGGGACGTTGGTCCACAGGTAGTCCGCGCACGTCGTCTCGAGCGCGCGCACGACGTCGGGCCGGACGAGGTCGGCGCGCGTCAGCCGATCGGGGTCGGAGAGGCCGAGCAGCCGGCGTTGGAAGAGGTCGCTGCGCGCCGCCACCGGCAGCGAGTACGCCGTCGGGTCGACCGCGCCGAGCAGCGCGGGCAGGTTGGGCGGCGAGAAGTCCTGCGCCGCGAGCCGCAGCGGGCGCGCCTCGCGGAGCGCGGCCGGAAGCTCCGCCACCGCGCGGTCCAGCTCCGCCCACGATCGCGGCGGCTGCGGGTGGTAGCCCGCGTAGACCGGCGCGAGGTCCGCGAGGAGCAGCGCCGGAACCAGGGCGCCGACGAGGCGGCGCTCGCGCGCGCCGGCGGCGAACGCGCCGGCGAACCAGAGCGCGCACGCGGCCGCGAGCGCGACCAGCGGGCGCGGCCCGAAACGGCTCGCGAGGCCCAGTCCGAGGAGCGCAGCCGCGAGTGCGGCGGCGAGCAGAGTCAGCGCGAGCGCCGCGTGGCGCGGGCTGCGCGCCGCGAGCGAGCCCCGCCAATTGCGGGCCGCGAGGAACGCGAGCACGAGCGCGCTGCACTCGACGAAGAGGCGGAAGCGCGGGTTGCGGTTCCACGAGAAGGGCGGCTGCGACGCCAACCAGTCGTGCAGAGGCGGCCAGCCGTACGCCAGCGAGCCGCACACGAGGCCGACACCGAGGAGTGCCGCGAAGAGACCGGCCTCGCGCCGCGCGCCGCGCGCGAGAGAGAGCGCGCCGCCGGCGAGGAAGACCCACGGCAGGAGGCCCAGGTACTGCTGCTCCTCCTCGAAGTTGAGCGCGCCGCGCCAGACGCTGCCGAGCCTCGCGTCGCCGAGCGCGAGGGGGTCCCAGAGCGTCTCCGCCGCGCGCGGCGACGGCATCCACTCCGTCCCCATCGCGCTGCGCTCGACGACGGTCGAGGACTCGCGCAGGTGCTCCGCGAACGGCACGACGAGCGGCGCGCCGGCGAGGAGGCCCAGCCCCATCGCGCCCGCGCCCAGCGCGCGCGCCCGCAGGCCGAGCTGCCACGGGCGCAGCGGGAGCCGGAGGAGCAGGTACAGAGCGGACGCGACGCCGAAGTTGAAGGCTGCCTGCGCGTGCGTCGCGGCGAGCACCGCGAGCTCGACCGCCGCGACGGGAAGCGCAGCGCGCACCAGCGCCCGCGCGTCGCCGCGCGCGGCGCGGGCGAAGCGCTCGATCGCCAGCATCATCCACGGCCACCACACGGCGACGGTCGCGTGTGGCTGCTGGAAGTGCAGCAGGAAGGCCGGGAGCCACGTGAACGAGACCGCGAGCCCGAGCGCCAGTGAGCGCGCGAGCCCGAGCTCCCGGCCCAGCAGGTACGCGCCCGCCCACATGAGGCCGAAGCGCACGAGCGCGGACCAGGCGAAGCCGTCGGGCCACGGCAGCAGCAGCACCGGCCACTGCGTCGGCGCGAGCGGGCTCGACACCGCCGTCGCGAGCAGCGGCTCGCCGCAGCGAAAGCGCGGGTTCCAGAGCGGAAAGCTTCCGGCGCGCAGGCTCTCGCGGACGAACGCGAGCTGCGGCGCGTAGAGCAGCGCTTCGTCGGAGAGGTACGGATTGGAGGGAAAGCGCGCCGCTTCGCGCGGCGCGGAGAACGCCCACGGGACCGCCCGCATCCAGATGTCGGCCGGAAGGAACGCGGCGCGGCCCGAGAGCGAGGGCGCCAGCAGGACCGCCGCGAGCAGGAAGCCGGCGAGCGCGCTGGCGACGTCCGCGGGCCTCGAACGCACGCGGGATCCTTACCACAGGAGGGCCCACGACTCGACGCTCGCTTCGTTGCGACGGAGGGGGGCCTCGCATAGCGTGCCGCCCGGTGACTTCGGATCCGCAGCGCGGCGCAGGCGCGCGAACGCCGGACGCGCGCGGCGCCGTGGGTCTTGCGGGCGATCGCGCTCGCCGGCTGGCTCCGCTCCTCGTGCTGCTCGCCGCGGCGGCGGCGCTGCTGTTCACCGACCTGGGCGGGCCCTGGCTGTGGGAGGACGAGGCCGACACCGCGCTGTTCGCGCGGGCCATCGTGCGCGACGGGCTGCCGACCGCGTGGGACGGGCGCAGCTTCGTCGACAGCGACGACGGCATGCGCGTCGCGCCGCACGCGCTCGGGCACGACTTCGTGCTCGTCGGGACGCCCTGGCTTCCCTACTACGTGGCGGCCGCGAGCTTCGCCCTTTTCGGCGAGTCGGAGTGGGCCGCGCGGCTTCCCTTTGCGCTCGTGGCCCTCGCGACGGTGGCCGCGCTCTACGGCCTCGTCCTGCGCACGACCGGGTCGGCCCGCGCGGCGTTCGCCGCCGGGCTGCTGCTGCTCGCCTCCGCGCAGTTCCTGCTGTTCGGACGCGAGGCGCGCAGCTACGCCCCCAACATGCTGCTGACCGTCGTGCTCCTGGCCGGGTTCCTGCGCCTCGGCGAACGCCGGCGCGATCCCTGGCTCGCCGTCGCCGCGGTGCTCCTCTTCTACGTGCAGGTCCTCCCCGTCGCCGTCGCGCTCGCCGCGTGCGCCGGGCTGGCGCTGCTCCACCCGGCCTTCCGCCCGCGGCTTCCCGCGCTCCTGGCGCGCGCCCCGTTCGTCGCGGCGCTGACCCTGGCGTGGCTGCTGCTCGCCTGGTCGGGCACGCGCGTCAACTGGGAGCCGCTCGGGAGCGCGGCGGAGTGGCCGCGCCGGATCGGACAGCTCGCCGCCGAGGCGAGCGTCGCGGTGCCCGCGCTCGGCTGGGCGATCGGGCTCCCGCTCGTCCGGCGGCGCCTGGGGCCGGGCGACCGCACGCTGCTCGCGCTCTGCGCCGCCTGGCTCGTCGCCTGCGCCGCGCTCGCGCCGCTCGCGCTGTCCGCGTCGCTGCTCGAGGTCGTGGGCCTCCGCTACGTGTGCGGCATGCTGCCGGTCGCGGCCGCCGTGAGCGGCGTCCTCGTCGCCCGCGCGAGCGGAAGGAGTGCGGCGGCGTACGCAGCCGTGCTCGCGCTCTTCGCCGCGACGCAGCTGGCGGGGAGCGCCCTGCCCTGGCTCGCGCTCGGTCACAGCCGGCGGCTCGCAGGCGTGGCCGTCTCCGTGCCGCGGGACCTCGGCGCCAAGCTCTTCAACGTGCCGTGGTGGGCTTTCGTGCGGGGTCTCGGCGCGCCGGACGCGGGAACGCTGCATCCGCTCGTCGGTCTCCTGCGCGAGCGCGCCGCGCGGGACGACGTCGTGCTCACGAACTTCGGCTGGGACGGCCTCTACTACTACAGCGACCTCGGGCTGGGCATGCGCATCGATCCCTCCGCGCCGGTCTACGCCCACGCGCGCAGACGGGAGCTGCCGCGCTACGTCTTCGACGTCGACGACGCCGACTGGATCGTCTGGCGCGGCGGCAACGAGGCCTTCCTCGGCTACCCGTTCCTCCTGCTCGGCCAGCCGCTCGAGGCGCTGCGGGCCCGGCTCGCGGCGCGCGGGGCCCGGCTCGAGCTCGTGGCCGAGCTGCCCGAGACGCTGTGGGAGAACCGCCCGGAGCTCTTCTGGCATCGCTTCCCCGGGCTGGGTCATCCGTTCGCGCCGCCGCGCCTCGGCGCGCGCGGCCCGCGCTATCGCGACGCGCGCGTGTTCCGCGTGAGCTGGCCCGCGGAGGCGGCGCGGACCGCCGCGCCGACGGCGCTCCCCGGCGCGCCACCCGCGACGACGGACGCTGCGCCGCCGGGTTGAGGGGCGCCGGGCGGGCTACTCGACGTAGCCGAGCTGGCGCAGCTGCTCGAGCGCCTCGCCGCGCACGCGCGGGTCGACGTCCGCGCCCGTCGGGCGCGGGCCGTCGCGCGCGCCGGCGGCGTCCGCGACGAGCGGCGGCTCGTGCGCGGCGCGCGCGGCGAGCTCGGCGACGAGCGGGTCGCCGGGGGCCGCGAGCCGGAGCGGCTCCTCGCCGGGGTCGCGCGCGAGGTCGACGGCGACGCTCGCGCCGAGGCGGCGCTCGGGCGCGACCTGCAGCATCGCCTTCGCGCCGCCGCGCCGCGCCGCGAGCCAGCGGCCGTCGGCGAGCGTGGCCTCGCTGAAGACCGCGCGCTGCGGCGGCGCGGCATCGGCCCGGCGCAGGTCGACCGCGCTCCAGCCGGGCGGCGGCGTCACGCCGGCGTGTCGCAGCAGCGTAGGCGCGACGTCCACGCCCGAGACGGGTGCGGCGCTGCGCCCCTTGTCGACGCCCGGGCCGCGCAGGAGGAGGGGCACGCGCACGAGCTCCTCGTACACGTGCCAGCCGTGGCGGAACCACAGCCGCCGCTCCGTCAGCGTCTCGCCGTGGTCGGCGGTGAACGCGACGAGGGTGCGCTCGAGCCCGCGCGACTCCTCGAGCGCGCGCAGCAGGCGGCCGATCTCGGCGTCGACGTAGGCGACCTCCTCGTCGTAGCGGTCGACGTACTCGAGCGCGTCCGCGACGCCGGGGAGGCGCATGTACGCGAGGATCCGGTCGCCCTGGACCGGCACGCTGCCGCGGTGGCTCAGCCGGCCCGCCCACGGGTCGGGCGCGCGATAGGGGCCGTGCGGGTCGATGTAGTGGAGCCAGAGGAAGAGCGGCCGGTCGCGCTCCGCCCGGCTCTCGACCCACGCGAGCGCGGCGTCCGTCGTGCGCGACGCGCGGCGCTCGTACACCTCGCGGCCGGACTCGCGCTCGTCGACGGTGTCGTCGTAGTGGTCGAAGCGGTCCGCGATGCCGAGCGCCGGATCGCTGAGCACGACGTTCGAGACGAAGGCCGCCGTCTGGTAGGCGTCGGGCAGGTGGTCCGTCAGCAGCCGTACGTCTGCGGGCACCCGCTCGTAGAGGAGCCGAACGCCGTGCTCACCGGGGTAGAGCCCGGAGAGCAGCGTCACGATGCTCGGCGACGTGGACGCCGACGACGCCCACGCGCGCTCGTGGACGAGCCCGTCGGCGAACCAGCGGTCGAGCTCGGGCGTGAGCCCGCGGCCGGAGCCGTAGAGCCCGAGCCGGTCGGCGCGCAGCGTGTCGACGGTGAGGAGCACGACGTCCGCCTGCGGCTCGTGCCGTCTGCAGGCCCCGAGCGCGAGCGCGAGCAGCGCGAGCGCCAGCGGACGCGCAAAGGGCCCGGCGCTCACGGCGCGGGCTCGCGCGCGGGTGCGGCGGCCGCCGCCGCGCCGCCCGGCGGGGCGGGGACCCAGGGCTCGCGCAGGATGTGATAGGGCCCCGCGGAGCGCACCCACACCGCGCCGCCGCGTTCGGCCAGCCGGCGCGCCTGCGGCGCGCCGATCACGAGGTGCGTGACGCCGAGCTTCTGCATCGCCGGCGACGTGGGGTCGACGTAGATGCGGAAGGCGTCCGGCGCCGTGTGCTCGAAGCGCGGCTCCGGGTCGGCGGACGCGCCGAAGAGGACGTGGGCGTAGCGGTTGTACGCCTCCTCCTCGCTGCCGTCCGGGTCGATCGTGCGCCAGAGCTCGAGCTGCGGCACGGGCTGGACTCCGTTCACGGAACGGACGCCGACGGCGCGAAAGAGGTTGCCGAGGCCGAGGTTGCCGAACGCGACCCAGACCGTGTCGCCGCCGCTCGCCGCGTCGATTTCCTGCACCGCGCGCGCCAGCTCGTTTCCCTGCACCGCGTCGGCGCCGCCGCGCACGAGCGGGTTGAACCAGCCGGCCACGAGCCACGAGGCGGCCGCCGCGGCCGCGAGCGCGTGCCAGGGCCGGCGCGGCGCGAGCGCGAGCCAGACCAGCGCCGCGTTCGCCGCGGCGAACGCGGCGACGCCGCCAGCCGGCAATCCCCCGAGCAGCGTCGAGAGCGCTGCGCCGCACGCCGCGATCGCGGCGCCCCACGCGAGGGCGAGCCCCGCCCGCGTGGCTCCCCTCACCGGAAGCGGGCGCGCGAGGAGCCGCGCGAGCAGCAGCACCTCGGCGACGCCGAGCGCGATCACCGAGCGGTGACCCGGCACGTAGCTCCACCCGCTCGCGCGCGCGAGCCACGCCGGGATGCCGACCGCGGCGTGGGCGACGAGCGCGAGCCACGCCGCCGCGAGCGCGACGACGAGCGCGTCGGGGCGCCGCCGCTCGGCCGCGGCGCGCGCGAGCGCGGCGGCGACGAGCGCGGGCGACAGCAGCCAGAACCCGGCCGCTTCGCAGACGTTGAGCAGCGGCCCGTAGCGGTCCGTGAGGAGCGGCACGCCGACGTCGGCCGCGAAGAGCGCCGCGACCGGGCGGTTCCCGCCCACCGACACGCGGTTCCCCGGGTAGACCGTGTGGCGCATCGTCTCGAAGGCGTCGCCCGCCGCGCCGAGGAAGAGCGCGGCCCCGGCCGCGACCACGAGCGCGGCGAGGAGCGCGGCCGCGACGCGCCAGCCGAGCCACGCGCGCAGGTCGAGGTGTCCCCGGTGGACGAAGACCAGCGCCCCGAAGAGGAGCAGCGCCAGCGTCGCGAGCGGCACCTGGAAGGGCGGATACAGCACGAGCGCGAAGCCGACCGCCGCGTAGCCCAGCAGGAGCCCGCCGAGGACGATCGCCGCGCGCCGCCGCGCGAACGCGACGGCGAGGGCGCCGAGCACGAGCAGCGCGGCGTGGATCGTAACGGGAGCCGGCCGGAGAGCCCAGAACTGGTAGAAGGGCGAGCCGAGCAGGAACAGCGCACCGGCGGCGGAGAGCGCGCGGTCGCCGCCGGTCACGACGAGCAGGAGCAGCCAGGCGGCGCCCGCGAGCCCGAGCGCCCGGGACCACCAGCGCCACGCCATCCCGACGTCGGCGCCGAGGAAGAAGCCCCACGTGTCGGGCTTGAAGAGCGCGACGGGGTGCCACACCGGGAGCGAGAACGGCAGCAGCATGTTGTGACCCTGCCCGACGTTCGTGTTCACGACGGGAAAGGGCGGCTGGTGGCGCTCCTGCGCCAGCGCGAGCGGCAGGATCACCGCGTAGTCGTCGATGCGGGCGGGCTGTGGGCGTCCGAGGACGAGCTCGTGGGCGGGCGAGCCGTCGGTCCAGTCGCGCCAGATCGAGATCGAGAAGCCGTGGAGCCGCAGCCCGACTGCGAGCGCGAAGAGCAGCGCCAGCAGCACGGCCGCGGCCGGAACCGCTCGCGCGCGCAGCGGCGCGAGCGGGCCGGGCGGACTCGCGACCTCCGCGGCGCCTTCCGCGCCGCGCGCGCTCAGGCCCTGGTCCGGCGGCGGCCGAACGGCGCGAGCACCAGCGCGCCGACGAGGGCGAGGCAGAGCTGCGCCGGCTCGGGCACCACCACGCTCGCGAAGCCGATCAGGAACGGGTTCGGGGGCTCCTGCCAGACCGGGTCCAGCCCGCCGGTCGTGGCGAACAAGAGGTCACGCGTGCGCGGCTGCGCCGAGATCCAGAGCCCCTGGCCGGTGGCGGGCGCGATCAGGACGTTCAGCCAGTACGTCTGCTCGCCTTCGATGACCGGCTGCGCGACAGACACGAACTCGACGTTGGTCTCGGAGTTGAGGACGTCCGTGAACGTCCATTCCTCGAGCACCGGGCCCGGCTCCCCGCCGTCGTCCTCGCGCAGCCGAACGATGAAGTCGCCCTTCATGACCGCGGCGTCGGGCGAGTGGCGCAGTCGGAGCGTCACCGTCTCGAGCAGGGCCCGGACTCCCTTCTGCGGGACGAACGGGTAGGCGAGCTGGAGGTCGTTCGCCTGGAACTGGCCGATGATGGCGTCCGTGTCGCCGTCGTTCAGGTCGAACGTGTCGTAGACGACCTGTGATTCGGTGCCAGCGAGCGCGGGAGCGGCGGAGAGAGCGAGAGCGAGCGCGGCGAGGGCGTGGAGCAGCGGCATGCGGGACACCTCCGGATCGGGGACTCGGCAGGCTAGCG
>DATAGA010000158.1:0-7919 GCA_036257215.1 Myxococcota bacterium | reverse complement strand
CCGCTCCGTTCCCGCCTCGTGACGGGCCGCGTTGGAGAACTTCCTCCAGCAGCTGCTGAACGGACTCACGTGGGGCGGGATCTACGCCCTGATCGCCCTCGGCTACACGATGGTGTACGGGGTGCTGAAGCTCATCAACTTCGCCCACGGCGACGTGTACATGGTGGGCGCCATGACGGGCTACTACGCGGCCCACGCGCTGGGGTTCGCGAGGGAGCCGTCGCTGTTCGGCCTCGCCGCGACGCTCCTCGTCGCGATGCTGGCGTGCGGCGTGCTCGGCGCCGTGATCGAGCGCGTCGCGTACCGGCCGCTCCGGCTCCGCGGCGCCGGGCGCCTGGCGCCGCTCATCACCGCGATCGGCGTGTCGCTCCTGCTGCAGAACGCGGGCCAGCTCGTCTTCGGCGCCGATCCCAAGTACTTCCCGCCGCTGCTCGAGTCGCGCGAGCTGGCGCGGGTGGGGGGCGTCGCGATCTCGAACATCCAGGCGGCGGTCCTCGGCACGGCGCTCCTCCTGATGGCCGCGCTCGAGTTCGTCGTGATGCGGACGCGCTTCGGCCGCGCGATGCGCGCGGTGTCCTACGACGGGCCCGCGGCGGCGCTGATGGGCGTGCCCGTCGACCGCGTGGTGCTCGGCACGTTCGTGCTCGGGTCCGCGCTCGCCGCCGCCGCGGGCATCCTGGTCGGCCTCTCGAACCCGAAGATCGAGCCGCTCATGGGCGTCATGCCCGGCATCAAGGCGTTCGTCGCCGCCGTCCTCGGCGGGATCGGCCACATCCCGGGCGCGATGGCGGGCGGGATCCTGCTCGGCGTCGTCGAGACGCTGGTCGCGGGCTACCTCTCGAGCACCTACCGCGACGCGATCGCATTCGTGGTCCTGATCGCCATCCTGCTCTACCGGCCGACGGGCCTCTTCGGCGCGCCCCAGACGGAGAAGGTGTGAAGGCGGTCGCGGCCCTGCTCGCGACCGTCGCGCTCCTCGTCGCGCTCGACGCGTGGCTCTCGCGGGCGCTCAACCCCTACTACCTCACGATCCTCGCGCGGATCGGCGTGGCGGCGCTCGCGGCCGCGAGCCTCCAGCTCGTGAACGGGTTCACCGGCCAGTTCTCGATCGGCCACGCCGGGTTCATGGCCGTGGGCGCGTACGTCTCGGCGGCGCTCAGCGTCTACCTGGGCGCCGGCTGGATCGCGGCGCTCGCGGGCGCGCTCCCGCTCCCGCTGGCCCGCTCGCTCTACTTCCCGGCGCCGCTCGTCGCGGGTGGGCTCGCCGCAGCGGCCGCCGGCCTGGTCGTCGGCATTCCCGCGCTGCGCCTGCGCGGCGACTACCTCGCCATCGCGACGCTCGGATTCGGCGAGATCATCCGGATCGCGATCTTGAACGTGGACGCGGTGGGCGGGGCGCGCGGCTTCTCGATCGCGTCGCCGGCCCACCCGGGCCTCGACCTGCGCTACGAGAGTGTGGGGGCCATCTACGGCGTGGCGCTCCTCTCGCTGCTCGTGATCGCGCGCCTCGTGTACGCGACAGGCGGGCTCGCCTTCCGGGCGGTGCGCGAGGACGAGACAGCGGCCGAGTCGATCGGCGTCGCGACCACGCGGGTCAAGGTCGAGGCGTTCGTCGTCTCGAGCTTCTTCGCGGGCGTCGCGGGCGCGCTGTTCGCCCACAGCGAGGGCTACGTCCACACGAACAGCTTCTCGTTCCTGCGCTCGTTCGAGATCGTCGTGTTCGTGGTGCTCGGAGGCCTCGGCTCGCTCTCCGGCGCGGTGCTCGCCGCAGCGGCGCTCACCGCGGCGCCGGAGCTGCTCCGCGGGCTCGGCGAGTGGCGCATGATCCTCTACTCCGTGCTCCTGATCGTCATGATGTTGGTGCGGCCCGAGGGGCTCCTCGGCCGCCGCGAGCTCGTGCCGGCGCGCTGGCGCGCGCGGGCGGGAGGCGTCCGTGGCGCTCCTCGAGATTGAGGCGCTGACGGTCCGCTTCGGCGGGCTCACCGCCGTGTCGTCGCTCGACTTCGCCGTGGAGGCGGGCGCGCTGGTCGCGCTGATCGGGCCCAACGGCGCCGGCAAGACGACCGCATTCAACGTCGTCACGGGCGTCTACCCGCCGACGCGGGGCTCGGTGCGCTTCGACGGCCGCGAGATCGGCGGGGAGCGCCCGCACCGCATCTGCGCGCGGGGCGTGGCGCGCACGTTCCAGAACATCCGGCTGTTCCGCTCGCTCTCGGTGCTCGACAACGTCGCGACCGCGCTCGTTGGCGCGCGCCGCTCGGGTCTGCGCGACGTCCTGCGCGGCCCGGGCTGGCGCCGGCACGAAGAGAGCCTCGACGCGCAGGCGCGGGCGCTGCTCGCGCGCCTCGGGCTGGAGCGCTTCGCCGACGCGCCGGCCGACGCGCTGCCCTACGGCGAGCAGCGCCGGCTCGAGATCGCGCGCGCGCTCGCGACCGGCCCGCGCCTGCTCCTCCTCGACGAGCCCGCCGCCGGCATGAACCCCGCCGAGAAGGAAGAGCTGGCCGAGCACGTCGGCCGGCTGCGCGACCAGCTCGGCCTCACGATCGTGCTGATCGACCACGACGTCGGCTTCGTGATGAACCTGGCCGACCGGGTCAGCGTGCTCGACCACGGCGAGAAGATCGCCGAGGGTGCGCCCGAGGCCGTTCGGCGCGACCGGCGCGTGATCGAGGCGTACCTGGGCACCGACGAGGCCGCCGCGTGACCGCCGAGGCGCTGCTCCGCGTCGAGGGGCTCGGCGTGCGCTACGGCGCGATCGAGGCGCTGCGCGACGTGAGCCTCGAGGTGAACGCGGCCGAGATCGTGACGCTGATCGGCTCGAACGGAGCGGGGAAGTCGACGCTGCTCCGCGCGCTCTCGGGCCTCGTGCGGCCATTCACAGGCTCCGTCCAGTTCCAGGGGACGGACGTGACGGCGCGCCGCCCCGAGGCGCTCGTCGCGCTCGGCATCTCCCACGTGCCCGAGGGACGGCGGATCTTCGCGAACCTGTCCGTGCGCGAGAACCTCCAGCTCGGCGCGTACCTGCGGCCGGAGACCGAGCCCGCCGGGCTCGAGCGCGTGCTGGGCCTCTTCCCGCGCCTGCGCGAGCGCCTCGGGCAACGGGGGGGGACGCTCTCCGGGGGCGAGCAGCAGATGCTCGCGATCGGCCGCGCGCTCATGGCCGAGCCGAAGCTGCTGCTCCTCGACGAGCCCTCGCTGGGCCTCGCGCCGATCCTCGTGCAGCAGATCTTCGAGATCGTGCGCGAGATCCACGAGCAGGGGACGACGGTCGTGCTCGTCGAGCAGAACGCGCGCCAGGCCCTGCGCGTCGCGAGCCGCGCCTACGTGCTCGAGACGGGCTCGATCGCGCTCGAGGGCCCGGCCGCGGAGCTGGCCCGCGACCCGCGCGTGTGCGAGGCGTACCTCGGGGAGGACGCCCGCGCGGCGGCCGGAGACTGAGACCGGCGGCCGATCCGGACGTCAGCGCGGCCGGGCAGGGGCGAGCGACCCGGGCAGGATCCCGAGCCCGTCGGGGTACTCGAGTCCGCGCAGGAGCAGGTCCGGCGCCTGCGGGATTCCTCCAGCGAAGCGGATGCGGCGCAGCGTTCCGTTGCTCCCGGGCCGCAGGCGCCAGCCTTCGAAGCGGAGGTCGAGGTCCGCGTAGTAGAGCGTGCCGGCCGCGTCGACGGCGAGGCCCTGGGGCGCGCCCCCGTCGAAGGGCGGGAGCCAGCCGCTCGGCGCGAGCACGAGCCGCACGAAGCTCCCGTCGGGCGCGAACTCGCCGATTCGACCCGTGGCGACGCTCGCCGCGTACAAGTTCCCGTTCGGGGCGAACGCGAGGCCGCTGTACGTGAGCAGGCCGTCTTGCGGACGGGCCCAGACGAAGGTGTCGCGCTGCACGCGGTCGGCGCGCGGAGCGCCGGTCGCGTCGCGTCCACCGCAGCCGCCCGCGGCGTCGGCCGCGGTCGGGAAGGGAGGCGAGAAGCGCTCGATCCGGAAGCCGCTCGAGGCAGCGACGTAGATCCGGCCCCCCGGATCGACCGCGATGCCGGTCGCCGTGCCGAGGTCGGTCGCGAGCTTGCACGCTCGCGCCGGGAGGTCGGGCGCGCCGCGCGCGAACTCCGGCAGCCAGAGCAAGAGCTGCCCGTTTCCGGCGCCGAAGCCCGGGTCGCCGATCTCCGTGGTGAAGAGCCGTCCCTGCGCGTCGAACGCGCACCCGTACGGATCGGGCTTTTCGGCGAGGGACGTCGCGACGAGCTTTGCGAGCTGTGTCCCGTCCCCGGAGAACACGCCCCAGCCGGCGGGCGCGTCGGGCTGTCCGGTGTCTTCGCCCGCGACGAAGCCGCCGTTTCCGTCGGGCAGCGCGCACACCATGCCGTTGACGTCGCGCCCGCGTGCCGGGTCCCGTGCCGCGCGCTCGATCAGCACGTCCTGGCGCAGCGGCGGCTGATCGGCGCGCGCGAGGTCGATGCGGCGCAGCCGATTGCCCTCGGGTGCGTAGAGCACGTCGGCCCCGGCGGGAGACGCGACTCCGAGCGTCCCGAGGGCGAGCGCCGCCGCGACGCGGGCGCGCGTCCTCGCGCTGGCTCGCGTCAGTTGATCCCCATGCTCCCCAGGTTCCGCAGCAGGTCCGAGAGCACCGTGGGGTCCGTCTGCACGTTCACGATGGCGGCCTTGCCGCTCTCGAGGGCGCGGGCGAGGGCGGGGCGGAGCTCGTCGAGCCGAGTCACGTGCTCGCCGTGGCCGCCGAAGGCCTCGGCGAGGCGGTCGTAGCGCGCGTCGGAGAGCTCGGTCGCGACGTGGCGGCCTTCGCCGAACCACATGTCCTGCTCGTGGCTCACGTCGCGCCAGCCGTGGTTGTTCGACACGACGACGACGATCGGGAGCTTCTGGCGCACGGCCGATTCGAACTCCATGGCGGTGAAGCCGAACGCGCCGTCGCCGACGAACAGGAAGACCGGCTCGTCGGGCCGCGCGGCGCGGGCGCCGAGCGCGAACGGCATGCCGACGCCGAGCGTGCCCAGGGCCGTCGTCGTCGAGAGCAGGCGGCCCGGCGCCTCCGCGTAGCAGTAGGCGAGGCTCCAAGCGAGCGCGTCGCCGCCGTCGGCGACGAAGCTGACGGCGTCGCCGCACGCCTCGCGCGCGAAGGCGACGAGCTCGCGCACGGCCGCGCCGGCGTGGACGCGGCTTCCCGAGTGCTTCTCGATCTGCTGGTCCCAGGTCGCGCGCAGGAAGCGCGTCACGTTGCGCGCCTGCTCGAGCCAGGCGTCGCGGCCGGGGCTCTCCTTGCGGAAGCCGCGCGCCAGGTCTGCGACGACGCGCGCGACGTCGCCGACGATCACGCGGTCCGGGCGGCGGTCGCCGCCGAGCGCGTCGGCGGCGAGGTCGACCTGGATCAGCTGCTGGCCGGCGCGGAAGAGCGGCGGCTGACCGAAGCACGTGTTCGCGTTGAAGGCGCTCCCGAGGACGACGACGAGATCGGCGGCGAGCAGCGCTCCGCCCGCGTGGACGAGCGTGCCGAGGCAGAAGGGGTGCGAGTCCGGGACCAGCCCGCGCGCGGCGCTCGTGGTGGTGACCGGGATCTTCGCGAGCTCGGCGAACCGGCCGATCGCCTCGCCCGCGCCCGACCAGAATGCGCCCGAGCCGACGAGCAGGATCGGCCGCTCCGCGCGCTCGAGCGCGGCGAGCGCAGCCTCGAGGTCCTCCGGCGCGCCCGCGGCAGTCGGAATGTCCGACGGGAAGCCGAAGGGCAGATCGGCCGCGGGCCACGGCGCGCGGCCCGCCAGGACGTCCTGCGGCAGCTCGAGGTACACCGGGCCCGGGCGTCCGGCCCGCGCGCGATACACGGCCTCCGCGGTGAATCGCGGGATCTTCGCGGTCTCTTGGACCGCGATCGTGCGCTTGGCGACCGCGGCGGCGATGGCGAGCTGGGGAGCGTCCTGCACGGCGCCGCGCCCAGCCTGCGCGAGCGGCGCGTGACCGCCGCAGAGCACGAGCGGCACGCTCCACATGCCCGCATCGGCGAGGCCGACGAGGGCGTTCGCGAAGCCCGCCCCGGCCGTCACCGCCGCGACGCCGGCGCGCCCGGTCGCCAGCGCGTAGCCCTCCGCGGCGAGGGCAGCGGCTCCTTCGTGCCGGTGGTCGACGACCCGGATGCCTCGAGCGGGGCAGGCGTCGAGCAGCGGGAGGATGTGGCCGCCGCAGAGCGTGAAGAGCGTGTCGACGCCCGCCTCGCGGAGCGCCGCGGCCATCAGCTCGCCGCCGTGCGGCGCGTCCGCAGCGAGGGTTTCGGCGCCCGGCGCGGGGCTCGGAGCGAAGTCGGGCATCGCGGCTCCTCGGGCGCCCGGCGGCGCAGCGCCCATCCGGGCGGGGAAACACCCTACCGTAGCATCTGACGTTCCGTCAGATTCGGGCCGAGCTCGACGCGCGTGCGACAACGGCGATTGCGGCGACGTTCGGATGGGGCCGTGCTCGCGCGCGGCATGCGCGACGCGTGCGAGTTGCGCGAGCGCTGCGGTCGTCGCTGCGCGCCGAGCCCTCCGATCGCCGTTGAACAATGCGGCCGCATGCATTACCTCCACGGGGACGACGGCACCGGTCGGTCCAGGCCAGCAAGTTTGTGGGTCTTCCGCTACGGTGCGATCAGGTCGCGACATCCAAAGCGGGAGCACTCAGGAGGGACGGATGGGCACGATCCGACTCGCGATCGCAGGCGTGGGGAACTGCGCGAGCTCGCTGCTCCAGGGGCTCGAGTACTACCGGACCCACGACCCGGCCGAGTCGGCAGGCGTGCTCCACGCCGAGATCGGCGGCTACCGGCTCGAGGACATCCAGCCCGTCGCCGCGTTCGACGTCGACCGGCGCAAGGTGGGGCGCCCGCTCGAGGAGGCGGCCTTCGCGCCGCCCAACTGCACCGTCGTCTTCCAGGAGAAGCTGCCCGCGTGGGGCATCGCCGTGCAGATGGGCCCCGTGCTCGACGGCGTCGCGCCGCACATGAGCGAGGAGCCCGCCGAGCGCTCGTTTCGCGTGGCGGACGCGCCGGCCTGCGACGTGGTCGCGGCGCTGCGCGAGAGCCGCGCGGAGGTGCTCGTCTGCTACCTGCCGGTCGGCTCCGAGCGGGCCATCCGGCACTACGCGGAGGCGTGCCTCGAGGCCGGCGTCGCGTTCGTCAACTGCGTGCCCGTCTTCATCGCGTCGGACCCGCTCTGGGCGGCGCGCTTCGAGGAGCGAGGGCTCCCGGTCGTCGGCGACGACATCAAGAGCCAGGTCGGGGCGACCATCGTTCACCGCGTGCTGACGCGGCTCCTCGGCGACCGCGGCGCGGAGCTGCGGCGCACCTACCAGCTCAACACGGGCGGGAACACCGACTTCCTCAACATGCTCGAGCGCGCGCGGCTCGCGTCCAAGAAGCTCTCCAAGACCGAGGCCGTCCAGTCCCAGCTCGACGACCGGCTGCGCGACACCGACATCCACATCGGCCCGTCCGACTACGTCGCCTGGCAGGGCGACAACAAGGTCTGCTTCATCCGCATGGAGTGGAAGGGGTTCGGCGACGTTCCGATGAACCTCGAGCTCCGCCTCTCCGTCGAGGACTCGCCGAACAGCGCCGGGGTCGCCATCGACGCGATCCGCTGCGCCAAGCTCGGGCTCGACCGCGGCCTCGCCGGCCCGCTGAAGGCGATCTCCGCCTTCACGATGAAGCACCCCCCGGAGCAGATGCGCGACAGCGACGCGCGCGAAGCGCTCGAGTCCTTCCTGGCGGGCGTCTAGGCCGGACAAGGAACGGGCGGCCTCGGGGAGGCCGCCCGTCGAGCGGACGAGACCCCGGTCAGGCGATCACATGTCGTCCATGTCGGGCATGCCGCCCGGCATGCCGCCGCCCGGCATGCCGCCCGCCGCGGACTTCTTCGGCTTCTCCGCCACCATGGCCTCGGTGGTGA
>DATAGA010000415.1:0-3841 GCA_036257215.1 Myxococcota bacterium | reverse complement strand
GTCCAGGCTTCGTAGAGCTGGAGGATGCGCGCCGCGTTCTCCTCGACGGCGCGGTTCGTGATGTCCACGATCCGGAAGCCGCGTTCGCGGAAGAGGCGCCGCGCGCGCTGGAGCTCCGCCTCGACCGTCTCGGGGTCGGCGTAGTCCAGGTACGGCGATGCGCCGAGCGAGCGGATGCGCGAGCGGCGAACCTCGAGCAGCGTCGCGGGCGAAACCACGAGGCCGAACACCTTGCGCGGGTCGAGGTCGAGCACCTCTTTCGGGAGCGGCATCCCGGGCACGACGGGGACGTTGCCCGTCTTGTAGCCGCGGTGGGCGAGGTACATCGCGAGCGGCGTCTTCGACGTGCGCGAGACGCCGGTCAAGACGAGGTCCGCCTGGAAGAGCGTGCGCAGGTTCGCGCCGTCGTCGTGGCGCACGGCGAACTCGACCGCTTCGACGCGCTGCAGCGCCTCGGCGTTGAAGCCGTGGAGCACGCCGGCGCGGAAGTGCGGCGAGAGCCCGCTGTGGTCCGCGACGGCGAAGATCAGCGGGCCCAGGAGGTCGACGACCGGTACCCCGCGCTGCGCGGCGAGGTCGCGCGCGTCGCGCGCGAGCACCTGGTCGACCAGCGTGAAGACGACCAGCGCGCCCGCCTCCTGCGCGAGCTGGATGATGCGCTCCACCTGCGAGGCGGTGCGCGTCTCGCCGAACGTGCGCAGGCGCCAGCGCGTCTGGAACTGGCTCATCGCGGCGCGCACCGAGGCCATGGCGGTCTCGCCGGTGCCGTCGGAGACGACGAAGATCTCGGGTCGCGAGGAGGCCGCGCCGTCCTGCGCCATGCGAGGAGCCTACCGCGTCGGGTGGCGTTGACGACGGGCCCCGGCACGGGGCACTTTCCGCTCCCATGCCGTACGACCCGGCGGCGATCGAGCCGCGCTGGCAGCGCGCGTGGGCGGAGCGCGCCGCGTTCCGCGCTCGGCTCGAGCCCGGGCGCCCCAAGTACTACGTGCTCGACATGTTCCCGTATCCCTCGGGCACGGGGCTTCACGTCGGCCACCCGAAGGGCTACATCAGCACGGACGCCTTCGCGCGCTACAAGCGCATGCGCGGCTTCGCGGTGCTGCATCCGATGGGCTGGGACGCGTTCGGTCTGCCCGCCGAGCAGCACGCGATCGAGACGGGCACCCACCCGGCCTACACCACCAAACGAAACATCGCGGTGTACCGGCGCCAGCTCCAGTCCCTCGGGCTCTCGTACGACTGGGACCGCGAGATCGACACGACCGACCCCGGCTACGTGCGCTGGACCCAGTGGATCTTCGCGAAGCTCTTCGAGCTCGGTCTCGCGTACGAGGCGGAGGTGCCGGTCAACTGGTGCCCCGCGCTCGGCACCGTGCTGGCCAACGAGGAGGTGATCGACGGGCGCAGCGAGCGCGGCGGGCATCCCGTCGTGCGTGTGCCGATGCGGCAGTGGATGCTGCGCATCACGGCCTACGCGGACCGCCTGATCGACGACCTCGAGACCGTCGACTGGCCCGAGTCGATCAAGAAGATGCAGCGCGACTGGATCGGCCGCTCGGAGGGCGCGCGCGTTCGCTTCCCGGTGGTCGGCCACCCCGGCGCGGCGATCGACGTCTTCACGACGCGGCCGGACACGCTCTTCGGAGCGACGTACATGGTGCTCGCGCCCGAGCACCCGCTCGTGGACGCGATCACGAGCCCGGAGCAGCGGGCGGCCGTGGACGCCTACCGCGCGGAAGCGGCCCGGCGCAGCGAGCGGGCGCGCGCCGCCGACGTCGAGCACAAGACGGGCGTTCCGACCGGCGCGTTCGCCGAGAACCCCGCGAACGGCGCGCGCCTTCCGATCTGGATCGCGGACTACGTGCTCGCAGGCTACGGCACGGGGGCGATCATGGCCGTGCCGGGCCACGACGAGCGCGACTACGCGTTCGCCCGCGCGTTCGGGCTCCCGATCGTCGAGGTGGTGCGCGGCGGCGACGTCGCGCAGGCCGCGTTCGCGGGCGACGGCGTCGCGGTCAACTCGGGCTTCCTCGACGGCCTGCCGACCCCCGAGGCGAAGCGCCGCATGACCGAGTGGCTCGAGCGCGAGGGCCGCGGCGAGCGCGCCGTGAGCTACAAGCTGCGCGACTGGCTCTTCAGCCGCCAGCGCTACTGGGGCGAGCCGTTCCCCGTGCTGCACCTGCCCGACGGCTCGACCAGGCTCGTGCCCGAGTCGCAGCTCCCCGTCCTGCTCCCCGAGCTCGACGACTACAAGCCGCCCGGCGACTTCGGCACGCCGCTCGAGCGCGCGCGCGACTGGATCGAGACGGCGGACCCGGAGACCGGCGCCCCGGCGCGGCGCGACCCGAACACGATGCCGAACTGGGCGGGGAGCTGCTGGTACTACCTGCGCTTCTGCGATCCGAGGAACGACCGTGCCCCGTTCTCGCCGGAGGCCGAGCGCTTCTGGATGCCGGTCGACCTCTACGTCGGCGGCGCCGAGCACGCGGTGCTCCACCTGCTCTACGCGCGCTTCTGGCACAAGGTGCTGTTCGACCTCGGCCTCGTCCACACGAAGGAGCCGTTCCAGAAGCTGCTCAACCCCGGGATGATCCTCGGCGTCAGCTACCGCTACTACGACGACAACCTCTCGGACGACCCCAACGCGCGGGTCCGGCGCTTCCCGGCGTCGGCCGTGCGGCGCGAGGGCGAGCGCGCCACCGCCGCGGCGACCGGCGTCGAGCTCAAGGAGCGCTGGCTCCGCGCGCACGAGATCGCGCGGACCGCCGAAGGCTCCCCCGTCCACCCGGGCGATCCGGACCTCCCGCTCGAGGAGGTCTTCGAGAGGATGTCGAAGAGCCGCGGCAACGTCGTAAACCCCGACGACGTCGTCGCGCAGTTCGGGGCGGACGCGCTGCGCCTGTACGAGCTCTTCATGGGCCCGCTCGAGAAGGGCGCTCCCTGGTCGGCGGAGGGCATCCCGGGTGTCCACCGCTTCCTGCAGCGCACGTGGCGGCTGTTCGTCGACGACGATGCGCCCGGCGAGCCTTCGGCGGAGCTCGCTGCGGGCGAGGGAACGCCGGCGCAGGCGCGCCTCACCGCCCGCACGATCGCCGGCGTCACCGAGGACCTCGAGCAGTTCGCGTTCAACACCGCGATCGCGAAGCTCATGGTGTGGACGCGCGACATCGCGAAGGACGGACCGTCGCCCCGCGCCGGTGCGGACGCGTTCGTGCGCCTGCTCGCGCCGTTCGCCCCCCACCTCGCGGAGGAGCTGTGGGCGCGGCTCGGGGGCGAAGGGCTCGTGTCGCTCGCCCCGTGGCCGGACCCCGACCCCGCGCTCCTCGTCGAAGAGCGCGTGCGCGTCGTGGTCCAGGTGAACGGCAAGAAGCGCGACGACGTCGAGGTCGCCGCGGACGCCGGCGAGGACGAGCTGCGCGCGGCGGCGCTCGCGTCGCCGCGCGTGCGCGCCCTGCTCGGCGACCGCGAGCCGCGCAACGTGATCGTCGTGCCCGGACGCCTCGTGAACGTCGTAGTCTGAGATGGCTGCGCCGCCGCTCCGCGCCCTCTTCCGCCCCCGCCGCGACGTCCCCTGAGCGGCCTCGACCTCGCGCTCGTCCTCGCCTCCGCAGCGCTCCACGCCGTGTGGAGCGCTTCGATCAAGGGCAGCCCGCAGCCGCTGGCGTTCAACCTGATCGGCGGCGTGTTCGTCGGCGTGCTCCTCGCCGCGCTGCTTCCGATGTTCCGGATCGGCGAGATCCCCGCGCCCGTCTGGCGCCTGCTCGCCGCGACGAGCGTCGCCCACGCCGTCTACCTCTACTGGATGAGCCTCGCGTTCGAGCGGGCGCCGCTCTCCGTC
>DATAGA010000072.1:0-6707 GCA_036257215.1 Myxococcota bacterium | reverse complement strand
GGACGGCTGGTATCGCGAGCTCGGCGCCGGCATGGGCGCGACGCTCAACACCGCGTCGGAGCTCGGGGCGTACGTGCTGGTGGACGAGGCCACCTGGGAGACGTTCCAGAACAAGCGCGGGCTCACCGCGCTCCTGCAGGGCGCGCCCTCCTTCCGCAACGTCTACTCCGCAATCCTGCTCGCTCCGGCGAAGCCGGTGAAGCACGCGGAGGCCGCCGCGTTCGCCGACTGGCTCGCCTCCGCGGAGGGGCAGCACGCGATCGCCGCCTTCCAGCCGGCCGGAAGGCCGCTCTTCCACCCGCTGGCGGTGCGCTAGCGCCTCGCGCGCGGCCGCGCGCCCGCGGGCTTGCCGCCGCGGCGGGCGCCGGACTTCGGCCCGGAGCCGTAGTCGCCGAACGGGTCGTCGCGCTCGCGCACGGCCTGGCGGAACCCGACGTCCTCCGCGCGCGCGACGAAGTCCAGCCCTTCCTGCGTGTGGCGGGCGATGCCGTCGAAGAGCGTGCCGAGGAGCCGGCTCGACGCGAAGCCCATGTTCTCGACCGTCTGGTTGCAGAGCAGCTTCAGCATCACGAGCTGGTTCAGCGGGACCTCGGCCATGCGGCGCGCCAGCGCGAACGCGTGGGACTCGAGCTCGCCGTCGGGCACCACCTCGAGCACGAGGCCGATCTCGGCCGCCTTCCGCGCGCGGATCTCGTCGCCGGTGAGGAGGTAGCGCTTCGCCCGCTCGAGCCCCATGCGATAGACCCACATCGCCGTGGTCGGCGTGCCCCAGACGCGCGAGGGCGGATAGCCGAAGACCGCGCTCTCGCTCGCTACGACGAGGTCCGCGCAGAGCACGAGGTCGGTCCCGCCGCCGATGCACCAGCCCTGCACCGCGGCCAGCGTCGGCTTGCGCGCGTACCAGAGCTTCAGATACGTCTCGACGAAACGGGACATCATCGCGTGGTCGGCGACGCTGTCCCACGCGCGCTCCGAGCGCGCGTGCTCCGGGCTCCACGGCCGGGCGGAGCGCCGCGCCTCCGGTCCCTCCGAGCCCTCCTGCCGAGACCGGCTCGTCCTCGAGCGCGCACCGCGCTCGCGCGCCTGCGCCGCCGTCGACCAATCGAGCCCATAGCCGGCGCAGAAGGCGGGACCCTCGGCCCGCAGCAGGATCACGCGCACCTCGCGATCCGCGTCGGCCGCGTCGATCGCCCCGGCGAGCTCGTCGCGCAGCGCCGGCGTGATCGTGTTGTACTCGGTCGGACGCGCCAGGACGATCGAGCGGACGCCGTCCCTCGTCTCCGTGCGCAGCGTGGAGGGCATCAGCGCTGACGCGGGGGGCGGGCGACCGCCAGCTTGTCGGCCACCGTGAGGCGCAGGTGCTCGAGCACGGACGCGCGGAACGTCCCGCCGTCGGCCTCGCCGCGTTCGATCGCCTGCACGAGCGACTCGCTCCGGGCGAGCAGGCCGCGCCGGCGCTCCTCGCGGCCCGCAGGACACGCGGCCCGGTCGTGCAGCAGCGCGCCGAGCCGATCCCACTCGGCCGAGACCTGCGCATCCTCGAGCTCGAGCTCGCGCGCCACCATCGCCACCACGTTGGCCGCCACCCGCGCGTGGAACTTCGGAACGCCGTCGAGGCGCGGCACGACGTCGTGCTCGAGGAAGCGCTCGACCGCGCGCAAGAGCACCTCGGCCGTCGGCTGGTCGTTCACGTCGGCTCCTCCCGCTCCGGAGCGGCCGTCACGGCGACTCCTCCATCAGTCGGATCAGCTCTTCCTCGGCCTCGGCCGTCCGGCGGCCGAGGGATGCGAGCTCGAGCGAGGGCACACGCCCGCTGAGGTACACCCACGACTGCTGGATGAAGACGAGCGCGACCTTGTAGCTCCCCATCGCCTCCCAGAAGCGCAGGTGCGCGGGGTCGACCTCGCCGCCGCCGGCGTCGCGGTAGGCCGCGAGGAGCGCCTCGCGGCTCGCGAGCCCGCCCGCCGGCAGCTCGTCGCTCCCGAACCGCCACGCGCGCGTGCACAGCCAGCCGAGGTCCTCGACGGGATCGCCGCGCTTGGAGATCTCCCAGTCGAGGACGGCGCGCACGCCGCCCTCGTCGAAGAGCACGTTGCCGATGCGGAAGTCGCCGTGCACGAGGACGACGCGCTGCTGCGCCGGCATGCGCGCGCGCAGCCAGCGCTCGGCGAGGGTCAGCGCCGGGTGCGGCTCGGGCGCGAGCGCGCGGATCGCCTGGCTCACTCGCTCGATCTCCGCGAGCGCTGCCGAGACGCCCCGGGGCGGACCGGGCAGCGCGGCGAGCGCGGGCGAGTCGAGCGGCACGCGGTGGATCGCGGCCGCGATCCGCGCGAGCTCGGGGATCATCTTCTCGCGCGCCCCGGCGTAGCGCTCCTCGCGCAGCAGCCGTCGCGGCAGCGCCTCGCCCTCCACGCGGTCCATGACGTAGAAGGACGTCCCGAGCACGTCGGGATCGGTGCATGCCCAATGGGCGCGAGGCACCGGCACGCCGGCCTCGAACGCCGCGCGCACGACGCGAAACTCGAGGCCGCGGTCGCTCTCGCCGGCGCCGCTGCGTCCGGGCGGGTCGCGGCGCAGGACGAGCGGGCGGGTCTCCGCGACCTGCTCGCCGCGCGGCGCGAGCGCGAGGTCGAACGACCACGTCTCGCGCGACGACCCGCCCGCGAGGCGCCGTAGCCCGTGCACTGCGACGTCGCCCTCGGCCCGCCCGAGCTGCTGCGCGCACCAATGCGCGAGGCGCGCCGCCATCTCGTCGTGGGCGGCGCCCATGCCTCAGCCCCGGATCAGGCCCGGGTCGCGGGCCAGGTCCTTCGCCAGGTTCTTGTGGTGCGCCTCCAGCGTGCCGCCGCCGATCTCGAGCAGCTTCGCGTCCCGCCAGAGGCGCTCGACGACGTACTCGCCCATGTAGCCGTAGCCGCCGAGCACCTGGATCGCGCTGTCCGCCACGCGCTTTCCGACCTGCGCGGCGAACAGCTTCGAGGCGTCGGCCGCGGCCCGCTGGCCCGTCGCGGTCAGGTCCATGCGGCGCGCGGTGTCGTAGACGAGCGCGCGCGCCGCCCGGTACTCGGCGAAGCCCTCGGCGACGTAGCGCTGCACCTGGCCGTGCTCGCGCAGCGGGACCCCGAAGCTGCGGCGCTCGTTCGCGTAGCGCACCATCACGTCGAGGCAGCGCTGCGCGATGCCGAGCGACATGGCGGCGAGCGAGAGCCGCTCGACCTCGAGGTTGCGCATCATCTGCAGCGTGCCCTCTCCCTCCTGACCGAGCCGGTTCGCCGAAGGCACCCGCACGCCGTCGAAGACGAGCTCCGCGGTGAACGACGCCCGCATGCCGAGCTTGTCCTTCCACTTCTGCCCCAGCCGAAGGCCCGGCATGCCCTTCTCGACGACGAAGGAGCTGATCTCGCGCGGCGCGGTCGCGGCGTAGACCACGAAGCAGTCGCCGAGCGTGCTCTCGTCGACGCCGCCGTTCGTGATGAACGTCTTCACGCCGTCGAGCACGTAGACGTCGCCGTCGCGCTTGGCGCGCGTGCTCATCGCGAGGACGTCGGTGCCGACCGACGGCTCGGTCATGCACAGGCCGCCGATCCACTCGCCGCTCGCGGCCTTCGGCAGGATCCGCTCGCGCTGCGCCGCGTTGCCGTTCACGTTCACGTTCTGCGCGAAGAGGATCGCGTGGGCCATGACGGCGAGGGTGAAGCCCGGATCCGAGCTCGCGAGCGCCTCGCACACCTGCACCGCCGCCGTCGCGTCGAGCCCGGCCCCGCCGAGCTCCTCGGGGAGCGTGATCCCGAGCACACCCAGCTCCCCCGCCCGGCGGAAGAGCGCGAGGTTGAACGCCTCGCGCCGGTCGTGGTCGGCGGCCTGGGGCTCGACCTCGCGCGCGACGAACTCGCGCAGCGTCTCGGCGAGCAGGGCGTGCTCCGCCGTCGGGGCCGCGAGGTCGATGCGCCGCCACTCGCTCGCTTCCATGAAGCCTCCGGGGACCGAGGCGAGATGATATCGGCCGAGCGCGCGAGCGGGGCGATAGACTCTCCGCGTGGGGGGCCCGCGCGCGCTCGCTTCGTGGCTCGTCAGGCGGCGCCGGGAGATCGACGCCGCGCTGGCGCGCGAGCTCGGCCCGGCGCGGCCCGGGCCCGCGTCCGCCGAGGCGGAAGGGCTACGAAGGCTGCGCTCCTACGCCGTCGCCGCGCTCGTGCACGGCGACGAGGCGTCCCCGGCGCTCGACGGCGTGCGTCTCGACGCGTCGGCCTTCGAGCCGCTCGCGCGCGCCTGGACGTGCGCGTGCGCCGCGGTGGCCGGCACCGACGGACCCGGGGTGGCGGCCGCGCTCGAGCCGCTCGTCGCGCGCTTTCTCGTCGCGCTGAGCGGCTCCGAGAGGGCCCGCCGCGCCGCCGGACCGCCGCGGCCCCCGCGCCGAAGGGCCGTCCCGGCCGCGATCGACCGCGTGGCCGATCCCTTCCTCGCGATCGAGACCGACACCGGCCGCATCGCCGACGCCAACCCGGCCGCGGCCGCGCTCCTCGGCACGACGCGCGACGCGTTGCTCGGCCGCAGCGCCCTCGAGTTCGTGCCCGAGGCGAGCCGCGACGCGCTCTGGTCGGAGCTCGACGCGCTCGCCGAGGCGAGCGAGCCGCGCGGCTTCGTCACGAGGCTCGTGGCCGGCCCCGGCCCGCCGATCGCGCTCGACGCCCGCGCCACGCGCTGGTCCACGCGCCAGCGCGTGCTGGCCCTCGTGACCCTGCGCCCCCGCTACTAGGAGCAGCGCACCCGGCACGGCCCTTCCCCCGGGCCGCGCTGCTACGGTTTCCGGCCATGACGGGTCGTCACGGGCTGTCGGCGGAAGAGCGCAGCGCCTGGCAACGCGACGGCTATCTCGTGCGCCGCGGGGTCTTCTCGCGCGCCGAGGTCGAGGACATGGGGCAGCACGGCGAGGCCCTCGTCGCGGACCTGGTCCGCGACCGCCGCGCGCGTCGGTACAAGGTCGGAAGCTACGTGTTCGACCCGGACTTCCTGCGCCACGTCATGATCAAGTGGGAGGGCGAGAGCGACGTCGTGCACGGCATCGAGCCGTTCGCCCACCTCTCGGAGCCGCTGCGCGTCTGGGGCCTCGACCCCCGCCTCGTCGACCCGATGCGCGAGCTCCTCGACACGCCGGAGCCCATGCTCTTCACCGAGAAGCTGAACCTGAAGCGCCCGCGCCACGGCGGCCCGAACCCGCTGCACCAGGACTACCCGTACTGGGTCGACTCGGCGCAGGACCCGACGCGCGTCGCGACGACGATCGTGTACCTCGACGACGCGACGCTCGCGAACGGCTGCACCTGGGTCGTGCCGGGGAGTCACCGCGCGGGCAAGTGGAAGACCCGCGAGGACACCGACGAGTTCGGCAAGAACGAGCTCGACGCCGCGGCCTACCCGGACCTCGCGCCGGTGCCGCTCGAGGTCGAGGCCGGAGCGACGGTGACCTTCGGACCGTTCCTCGTGCACCAGTCGACGCCGAACACGTCCGAGCAAGGCCGCCGCGCGCTGCTCTACAGCTACCAGCCCGCCGGCTTCAAGTCGATGCTCGACGGGATGCGCGAGATGGCGGCGGAGGTCGCCGCGCGCCGCGCTGCGAAGCAACGAGAGACGCAGGTAACCCCGGCCGCGGCGCGCGCGCGCTAGCCGTCGAGCTGGCGGTGCAGGAACGCGACGAGGCGGGGCCAGGCGTCGCGCGCGGCGTCGGGGCGGTACATCTCCGGCCGCGTGTCGTTCATGAACGCGTGTCCGGCGCCCTCGTACAGCAGCACCTCGCCGGCCTGATTGCTCTTCGCGAGCCGCGCCTCGAGCGCGCGCACGTCGGCCACCGGGATGATCGCGTCCTGCGTCCCGTAGAAGCCGAGCACGGGGCACGAGAGGCTCGAGAGCGCCTCGAGCGGCGAGCGCGGCTTGCGGGCCGGGTCGACGTCGGACGCGTAGCGCACCATGCCGTAGAACGGCGCGCAGGCGGAGAGCCCGCGGCACTCGCACGCCGCGAGCAGCGCGTACTGGCCGCCCATGCAGAAGCCCACCACGCCCACGCGGCGCCCCGCGACGGCGTCGTCGGCCCCGACGCGGTCGACGGCTTCCTGCAGCGTCTCGAGCACGATGGGGTCCGACAGCTCCGCGATCCAAGCGAGCGCGGACGCGACGTCGGTCAGCTGACGGCGGCCGGTCTTGCGGTACGGGTCGACGACCAGCGTCGTGAAGCCGTCGTCCGCGAGGCGCCGCGCGAACCCGCGGTAGAGGTCCGAGACGCCCCAGACGTCGGGGACGAGCACGACGCCGGGTCCGCCCCCGTCGGCCCGCGCCCAGAAGCCGAACGCGTCCTCGTCCTCGGCCACGGCGGCAGTATACTGGCGCGCCATGCCTTGGAACCGGGAACTCGACGTCGCGCTCGACGCCGCGCGCGAAGCGGGGCGCATCCTGCTCGGCCACTACCAGCGCGGCGCCGAAGCCTGGGAGAAGTCCGAGGACAACCCCCTCACGGTGGCCGACCTCGAGTCCGACCGCGCCATCGCGATGCGCCTGCGCGCGGCCTTCCCCGCCGATCCGATCCTCTCGGAGGAGACCGTCTCGGACCCGTCGCGGCTCGAGCGCTCGCGCGTGTGGATCGTGGACCCCATGGACGGCACCAAGGAGTTCACGAAGAAGATTCCCGAGTTCTGCGCGTCCATCGCTCTCGCGGT
>DATAGA010000027.1:0-2636 GCA_036257215.1 Myxococcota bacterium | reverse complement strand
CCATGTCGCCTAAGGGGTCCAGGATCGCGACCACGTTGCGCAGCGACACCGCCTGCACGTAGGGATTCAGCGCGACGTAGGTGAGGTCGTCGGAGATGAAGGCGCCCGGCAGGGCCGGCGCGTAGACCTGCGCGGACAGCGCCGCAAACGCCACCGCGAGCGCGGCGTAGGCCCGCAGCCCCGGCCCGGCGGCGGCCACGTGCGCGTCGCGCGCAGCAGCCGCACCGACTGCGGAGGGGGACCGAAGCGGGCCCGGCGCGGGCGACGCGACCGGCGACATCTCGACTACCTCGGGCGAACGGGGCATTCTACGGGAGCCGTTTCGCGGCCTCAATGATCTGGCTCGCGCGGTCCCCGAGCACCTGGTGCCCGAACCTTCCGATGACTCGCCGGACCTCGTGACGCGGGCCTGGGCGTGGCCGGCCAGCCGTTGGCTGCTGCTGCTCGGGATCCCGTTCGGGGTTGCGTTCGCGCTCGTGACGCCTCCGCTCCAGACGCCCGACGAGCTGCGTCACCTCGGCCGCGCGTTCGCGGTGTCGGAGGGCACGCTGGCCGCGCAGACGGTGGTCGACGGCGAGCCCTGCATCGAGGTCCCGCGCTCGCTGCTCGCCCTGCCGGCTCGCCTCGGCAAGGGGCTGCAGCTCCACTCCGAGCGCAGGCAGGACCCCGGTCGCATCGCGCGCGAGCTCGCGCGGTCCCCGGCGCTCGAGCCGCGCGCGCCGCAGCCGCTGCCGAGCCTGTACAGCCCGCTCGCGTACGTGCCGCAAGCCGCGGGCGTGGGGCTCGCGCGCGCGCTCGGGCTCCCGGTCGTCGCGTACGTGTACGCCGGCCGGCTGGCGAACCTCGCGGCGTTCCTCGCGCTCACGGCGCTCGCCCTGCGGGCGGCGCCCGCGCACCGGACGACGCTCCTGCTCGTCGCCCTCCTCCCCATGACGCTCTTCCTCGCCTCCTCGCTCAGCGCCGACGCGGCGACGAACGCGCTCGCGTTCGCGTGGCTCGGGCTCGCGTTTCGCGCGGCGACGCCGGGGTCGCCGCTCGGCGCACGAGCCTGGGGCGCGCTCGCGCTCGTCGCGGCGGCGCTCGGGCTCGCGAAGCCGGGCTACGTGCCGCTCGTCGCGCTCGTGCTCGCGGTGCCCGCGTCGCGCTTCGAGAGCCGCGGCCGGCGCGCGCTCGCGCTCGCCGGCTGCGCCGCCGCCGCGCTCGTTCCCGGCCTGCTCTGGTCGGCGTACGTCGCGCGCCTGGCGCCCGAACCGCTCATCGACGGCGCCGACCCGGCCGCGCAGCTGCGCTGGATTGCCGAGAACCCCGGCGGCTTCGCGGCTGTCCTGCTCGGGAGCCTGGCCGACGCGCGCCGGCTCTGGACGGCGACGTTCGTGGGCGTGCTCGGCCACGCCGACACCTGGCTGCCGCGCTGGCTGTACACGCTCTACCCGCTGGTGCTCGTCGCCGTCGGCGTCGCCGACGGCGGCGCGCGTAGCCCGTTGCGCGGCGCCGCGCGGCGCGCGCTCGCGCTCGCGGCCGCGGCGAGCTGCGCGCTCGGCGCGCTCGTGCTCGGCTACGTCCTCTGGAACGAGGTGGGAAGCCGCTGGATCCAGGGCTTCCAGGGCCGCTACTTCACTCCGGCCGTGCCGCTCGCGCTCGCGGCGCTGCACGCGCCGCGCGCGCGCGAGCTCGCGGGCGCGCCGCGTCTCGCGGCGCTCGCGTTCGCGGCGGTCGCGCTCGCGCTCTCGCTCGGGCGGCTGTGGGCGCGCTACTACGGGCCGCCGGCGTGAGGGGCGCCGCGCTGCGCCCCGACGGCGCCCTCGCGCTCGCGCTCCTCTTCGCGCTCGCGCTGAACGCGCCCTACCTCTCGGAGCGCGTCGTCCCGATCCACGACACGTTCTACAACCTCGCCAACTTCCACGTCTTCTATGGCGAGCTCTTCTTCCACGGCACGCTGCCGCGCTGGTACCCGTACGGGACCTTCGGCCTCCCGAGCGATTTCGAGCAGGCGGCCTCGCTCTCGCCGGCGAGCTATCTCGTCGGCCTGCTCGGCGCGCTCGTCGGCGCGCGTGACGTGCTGCTCCTGTTCAAGCTCGGCGCGCTGCTCGAGCAGCTCGTGCTCGTCCTGGGCGTGCACCTGCTCGGCCGGCGCCTCTTCGCCTCGCGGGCGACGACGCTCGCGCTGTGCCTCTCCGCGGCGGGCAGCACGGTGTGGTACGGGCAGCAATGGTGGGACTTCCGCCTGCACTACCTGCTCCCGCTCCTCCTCTACCTCTTCGTGCGGTTCCTCGAGGAGCGCCGGCCGCGCGACTTCTGGCTGGCGGGGATCACGGGCGTCGGCTGGGCACTCGGCCTGCCGCCCTACGCGAGCCCGCTCCTCGCGTACACGGTGGTGATCGTCGGGCTCGTGGCGATGGGGCGCGACCTGCCCGCGCTCGCGGGGCGACTGCTGACGCCCTCCCGCGAGAACGTGGTCGGCGCGCTCGCCTTCTTCGCCCTCGCGGGCGGCTACGCGTACTTCGTCGCGAACGCCCTCGACCACACGAGCCTCCACGCGCCGGGGCGCGACTCGCTCACGGGGAAGGTGCTGCCCGAGACGTTCCGCACCTACGGCAAGAACGCCGACCCGGTCCTCGTCGTGAAGGCGCTCGCGC
>DATAGA010000634.1:0-2179 GCA_036257215.1 Myxococcota bacterium | reverse complement strand
GCGATCACCGCGTGCCGGCGCGCGAACGGCCGCGACATCGTCTTCGCGATCAGGTCGCCGTCGATCCGGAGCGGGTCGAGCTTCAGGTACGGGACGCCGGAGGCGGCTGAGACCGCCTCGGCGACGGCGTCCTCGTCGAGCTTGCGGCGCGGGTTCTTCGCGTTCTGGAGGTCCGCGGCGGCGACCACCTCCGCGGGCGTGGCGTCGTAGCGCGCGGCCGCCTGCGAGCGGACCGAGCCGACGCGCTCCTTGAGCACGCGGCTGCGCAGCGTGGTGGAGCGCCCGGCGATCTCCCGGGCCTGCTCGGGCGTCACGAGCCCGGCGGCGCGCAGGATCTCCAGCAGCTCCTCGAGCGTGAGCGGCGAGCGCGCCTCGCCCCCGACCCCGCCCGAGGCGGGGGCCTCCCTCCCGTCGGCCATGGCGGGTCTTATCGGCGGCTGGGGCCCCGGACTCGACGGCTCCCCCTGGGGAGCCGTCGAGTTCCGGGGCCCGGAGCGGCCCTCCGAACGTGCGCTGCCCGGATCAGATCCGAATGACGCCCGTCCGGATCAGCTCGGCGAGGCGCGTGCGCTGATCGGGCTCGCAGAGCGCGTGCAGCTCGGCGAGCGCCCGCGCGACGGCCTCCTCGACGCGCCGCGCGGCCGACGCCCGCAGCTGCCCGGCGGCATCGACCTTCTCGCGCGCGAAAGGCTCCGCTTCGAGCGCGTCGGCGAGGTCCGCCGCAGCCCGGCGCAGGTCGAGCGCGGCCTGCGCGCGCTCGAGCTTCAGCCGCTCGAGCACGCGCGCGAGGCGCCCGGTCTGGTCCTCGTCCATGTCGAGCTTCCAGGAGAGAAAGCGCAGCGGGCGCCGCACGCCGAGGCCGAAGCCGCCCGTGAGCTCGTCCTCTTCGAAGCGGCGCTGCGCGAAGCGCTGCGCCCGCTCCGCGGCGTCCTCGGCGAAGCGGCGCGACCAGCGCCCGCCGCCGCAGCCGTACGCGTACTCGAACCGGGGACCGAATCCGTGGCGATGGTGAAAGAAGCGGTGATGCACGGCGTCTCTCCTCGCGCGGAGGCGCGTCGCGCTCCGCGGGGCTTCGGCGCGGGCTCCGCCTCGCGCCGGCTCGCAACGATTGCGAGCATAGAGAGAGTGCCGCCCACGCCCGGCGCCGGCAACGCAGGGCGGCCGCTGCACCCTCAGCGCTCGGCGAGCGCCTTGGCCATCCGCTCGAGCGCCTCGGACAGGATGGCCCGCGAGGTCGCGAAGTTGAGCCGCACGAAGCCCTTCCCGGGCGCGCCGAACGCGGGCCCGTCCGACAGCGCTACCTTCGCGCAGTCGAGGAAGAAGCGGAACGGCGAGGGCGCGAGCTCGAGCGCGCGGCAGTCGAGCCAGGCGAGGTAGGTGGCCTCGCCCGGGTGGTAGACCACACCGGGCAGCGAGCTGCGCACCGCGTCCTCGACCAGGGCGCGGTTGCGCCGCAGGATCGCGAGCGCGCCCTCGAGCCACGGTCCGCCCTCGAGCCACGCGGCCCGGGTCGCCTCCATCCCGAGGATGCCGATCCCGCCGCGCAGGTAGCGCGGCAGCGTGAGGAAGCGGCGGCGCAGCTCGTGCGCGCCGAAGACGCCCACCGCGGTGCGCAGGCCCGCGATGTTGAACGCCTTCGACGCCGACGAGAGCGTCAGCGTGCGCGCGGCGACGTCGGCCCCGAGCGACGCGAACGGGACGAACGGCTCGCCCGAGAGCACGAGGTCGGCGTGGATCTCGTCGGAGATGACGGTGAGGCCGCTCTCGAGGACGACCCGCGCGAGCGCCTCGAGCTCGTCGCGGCGGAAGCAGCGCCCGGTCGGGTTGTGCGGGTGGCAGAGCAGGAGGACGCGCGCGTGCGCCGCGGCGCGCCGCAGCCCGTCGAGGTCGAGCTCGTAGCCCGCGGCCCCGCGCACCAGCGGGCTCTCGCACAGGCGCCGCCCGGTCTGCTCGACGGCGCGCAGGAACGGCGGGTAGATCGGCGTCGTCACCACGACGCCCTCGCCCGGCGCGCTGAAGCGGTCGATCCCGATCGTCATGCCCTGCACGACGTCGGTCAGGATCTCGACGCGCCGGGGCTCGACCTGCCAGCCGAAGCGGGCGCGCGCGTGCGCTGCGAAGACGTCCGGCAGGTCCGTCGGCGCGGGATGGATCGGGTAGCCGACGTCCGAGCTCTCGA
>DATAGA010000625.1:0-3016 GCA_036257215.1 Myxococcota bacterium | reverse complement strand
CTGTCCTGGATGCGCACGCCGTGGTGCACCTCCAGCCGCTCGCGGATGCCGCGCAGGATCGAGATCGTGTCCTCGACGGTCGGCTCGTCGATCGTCACCGGCTGGAAGCGCCGCTCCAGCGCCGCGTCCTTCTCGATGTGCTTGCGGTGCTCCTCGAGCGTGGTGGCGCCAATGCAGTGCAGCTCGCCGCGCGCGAGCATCGGCTTGAGCAGGTTGCCGGCGTCCATCGACCCCTCGGCGGCACCGGCGCCGACGACGCTGTGCAGCTCGTCGATGAACAGCAGGATCCGACCCTCGGCGGCCTTGATCTCCTGCAGCACGGCCGTCAGGCGCTCCTCGAACTCACCGCGGTACTTGGCGCCCGCGACGACCGCGCCCATATCGAGGGCGAAGATCGTCTTGTCCTTCAAGCCTTCCGGGACGTCGCCGCGCACGATCCGCTGCGCCAGCCCCTCGACGATCGCCGTCTTGCCGACCCCCGGATCGCCGACCAGAACCGGGTTGTTCTTCGTCTTGCGCGACAGGATCTGGATCACGCGGCGGATCTCGCCGTCGCGGCCGATCACGGGATCGAGCTGCCCCGCGCGCGCCTCGGCCACCAGGTCTCGCCCGTACTTCTCGAGCGCCTCGTAGGCGCTCTCCGGCGTCGCGCTCGTCACGCGCTGCGCGCCGCGGACCTCGGTCAGGGCCTCGAGCAGCCGGTCGCGCGTGACCCCGTGCTCTGCCAGCAGCCGGCTGCTGTCGACCAGCGCGAGCAGTAGATGCTCGACCGACACGTAGTCGTCCCCCATGCCCTCGGCCTCGCGCTCGGCGCGGTCGAGCACGTGGGCGAGCGAGCGCGTGACGCGCACGTCACCGGACGCGCCGCTTCCGCTGACCCGCGGGCGCCGCTCGAGCGAGCGTTCGACGTCGGCTCGGAGGGCGTCGACGTCGACGCCGGCACGGGCCAGCAGGCGTGGCGCGAGCCCGTCGCGCTGCTCCAGCAGCGCGAGCAGCAGGTGATCGACATCGACCTCGGTGTGGCCGTACCGCAGCGCCATGGTCTGCGCCTCGTGCAGCGCCTGCTGGCTCTTCTCGGTCAACCTGCTCGCGTCCATGCTCTCCTCGATTCGTAGCGGCGCAGGCGCGCCTCCAGCTCGTCGATGCGCTCCAGCAGCTCGCACGCCAGCACGGCGCCGGCGTAGCTCAACCCGAGGTCGCGCCGCAGCCTCGCCGCACGGGCGAGCCGCGCCGCCGCCGCGCGGGCGTAGAGAGGCGCCGCCACCGTGCCGCCGGCGCGCTCGAGCAGTCCGAGCGCCACGAGGCGGCGGACCAGCTCCGGGTGCATGCCCGCCTCGCGCGCCAGCGCGTCGAGGCCGACGAGCGGTACGCCGCTCAGGCGTTCGCGGCGGACGACGAGCGCGGGCATCAGCGGCGCTCCGTGCGCGGGTCGAAGGAGGAGGCGGCGGCGAGCTCCTCGAACAGCTCGCGCTCGCGGCTGCTCAGGTGCGCGGGCACCATCACCTTGACCGTCGCGTAGAGGTCGCCGTGCCCGCCGCGCGGCCCAGGGAAGCCCTGACCGCGCAGGCGCAGCCTCCGCCCGCTCGACGACCCCGCCGGGACGCGCACGCGCGCGCTCCCGTCGAGCGTCGGCACCGCGACCTCGCTGCCGAGCGCAGCCTCCCACGGCGTCACCGGGAGGTCGACGTGCAGGTCGCGCCCGTGCAGGCGGAGACGCGGATGGGGCTTGATCCGCACGCGCAGGAAGAGGTCGCCGGAGGGGCCGCCGCCGAAGCCGTGGCCGCCCTCGCCGGCGAGCCGGATGCGCTGGTCTTGGGGGACACCCCTGGGGATGGCGACGTCGTAGCTGCGGCCGTCGCCGAGCGTCACGGACCGCCGCCCGCCGCGCGCCGCCTCCTCGAGCGTGAGCTCGACCACCGCCTCGTGATCGGCGCCCCTGCCGGGAAACTCTGAGCGCCGGCCGGCTCCGCCGAGGAAGGTCTCGAAGAGATCGCCGAGGTCCCCGGCCTCGAAGCCGCCGAACTCCGGACCGCCGTCGGCCGCGCCGCCGAAGCGGTCGTACCGCTCGCGCTTCTCGGGGTCGCTGAGGACGTCGTAGGCCTCGGAGACCTCCTTGAAGCGCTCCCCGGCGTCGTGGTCCTTGTTGACGTCGGGGTGATATCGGCGCGCCAGGGCGCGGTACGCGCGGCGGATCTCGTCGGCACTTGCGCTGCGCTCGACACCGAGGACGTCGTAGAAGTCGCGCGTCGCCGTGGCCATCAGCCGGTCGGCCTCTTCGACACGATCACCCGCGCCGGGCGAAGCACCCGGTCGCCGATCCGGTAGCCGGCGCGCACGACCTCGACGACCGTGTTCGCGGGCGCCTCCCCGGTATCCCGCACGCCGACCGCCTCGTGGCGCTCGGGGTCGAACGGCGCCCCCATGGCCTCGATGCGCTCGACGCCGTGGCGGGCCAGCACGCCGTGCATCTGCTTTTGCACTGGTCGCAGACCGGGGTCCGCCACGCTGCCGAACCTCAGTGCCCGATCGATGTCGTCGACGACCTCGAGCCAGTCGAGCAAGAGCCGATCGCGCGCGTCGCCGACGCGGCGCTCCACCTCGTGATCGGAGCGCTTGCGGTAGTTCTCGAGGTCGGCGCGCGCGCGAAGCCAGCGGTCGCGCAGGCGCTCGAGCTCGGTCGCGTCATGCTCGGCCTCCGGGGCCGGCGCCCGTTCGTCAGCCACGGGTGAACTCCGCGTCGACGACGTCCTCGTCGCCGGCCGTGCCGGCCGTCCCGTCCGCGGAGGTGGGCAAGCCGTGGATCATCTGCTGCAGGTCCGCGCTCAGCGAGCGTACGCGGTCCAGACCAGCTTGCTCCTCGACGGCCGTGCGAGCATCGGCGATCAGCTGCTCGGCGCGCGCCTTCTCGTGCACGGGCAGGCGGTCCTGCAGCTCGGTGACGAGCCTGTCGGCCTGGTAGGCGAGCGTGTCGAGCTCGTTGCGCGCGTCGATCTCCTCGCGCCGGCGCTTGTCCTCG
>DATAGA010000592.1:0-1725 GCA_036257215.1 Myxococcota bacterium | reverse complement strand
GGCGCTTCGACGCCCTGCCCTCCGAGCTGCCCGAGGACACGCGGCTCTCCCACGACTACCTCTCGCTCGCGGTGGAGTTCTCCGACGGCCGCGACATCACCTACACCTGGAGCCGCGAGCTCCCGCCGGAGACGAGCTACTGGTGCCCGCTTCCGACGTGGCGGGACCGCGAGCACCACGTCGTGATCCGCTCGGGCCTCGCGGGTCTCGGGCGCTGGCACGACGAGGAGCGCGACCTCCACGCGGACCACGCGCGCTGGATGGGCCCGCCGCCGGCGCGGATCGTGCGCGTCTGGCTCATCGCGGTCAGCCTCTTCCAGCGCCGCCGCGGCGAGTGCCTCGTGGCGGACGTCGAGCTCGTGCAGGGCGAGCGGGTGACGAAGGTCGCGTGAGCGGCTCGGCGACGGCGCCCGTGCGCCGCGTCGAGCGCGGAGGCTGGAGATGGGTGAGTTCGCCGACCAGGTCGCGATCGTGACGGGCGGCGCGTCGGGCATCGGACGCGCGCTCTGCGAGGCGCTCGCCGCGGAGGGCGCGCGCCTCGTCGTCGCCGACCTCGACGCCGCCGGCGCCGCCACGGTGGCGAACGCCCTCGCCAAGACGAGGGCCACCGCCCACGCCGTCGCGCTCGACGTCGCGGACGCCGATGCGGTCCGACGCATGGTCGAGGAGACCGCGGCCCGCGAAGGCCGCCTGGACCTCCTCTTCAACAACGCGGGCATCGCGATCGGCGGCGACACGCTCGACATGACGGCCGAGCACTGGCGGCGCATCGTCGACGTGAACCTCTGGGGCGTCGTCCACGGGATCCGCGCCGCGTATCCGATCATGGCCCGCCAGCGCTCCGGCCACATCGTGAACACGGCCTCCGGGGCGGGCCTCACCCCCGCCCCGCTCGCCACGGCCTACGGCATGACGAAGCACGCGGTGGTCGGCCTCTCGACGTCGCTGCGCGAAGAGGCCGCCGGGCTCGGTGTGCGCGTCTCGGTGGTGTGCCCGGGCTTCGTCGATACCGCGATCTTCGATCGCGCCATCGGTCTCCGCCGCCCGGTGCGCGAGGACGTGAAGGACTCTCCGGTCCGGCCCTACCCGGCTGCCAAGGCGGCGCAGGCGATTCTGCGCGGGGTCCGCGCCAACCGCGCGGTGATCGTCTTCCCGTTCCACATGAAGGCGATGCTGTGGATGTACCGGCTCGTTCCCGGGCTCGCCGGCTCTCTCTCGCGCCAGCGCATCGCGGCGTACCGGCGCGAGACCGGCGCCTCGCAGCCCCCATCGTTCTACGAGCCCGCTCGCGGGCGCAGCCGGGCGTCGAACTCGAACGGCACGGGACGTCCGAGCGCGACGCGCGCGAAGTCGCGGTGGAGCGGGTTGAGCAGGAAGTTCGACTCGCGCGGGACGACGGCGCTCGGCACGCGCAGCACGACCGAGCGCGCCTCGAGCACCCAGCGGTCGCCGATCTGCTGGAGCGCCGACGGCGCCGGGTAGCGCCGCCAGCCCGAAGGCAGGCTCGCCGCGGCAAGGCTCTGCACGAGCTCCTCGTCGAAGTCGGCGGGGATCGAGACGTAGGCGGCCAGGAGCTGCGGCGCCCGCAGGTGCACGAGCAGCTCGAGCGCGGCGAGCGCCTCGCTCTCGGCGGTGTACACCAGCGCGGTGCCGGGGCTGTTCCAGCGCCCGCCGTAGAGCCTCGCGCCTTCGCCGTCGAACGCCGCCGCGGCGTGCGACGCCTTC
>DATAGA010000404.1:0-3838 GCA_036257215.1 Myxococcota bacterium | reverse complement strand
TCGCGCTCGGGGGTGCCGCGGGGGCGGGGTCGGCGGGCGTCTGCGCGCCGGCGAGGCTCGCGGCGGCCGCCAGCCCGAGCGCCCAGAGCGGGGAAAGGGCGATGCTGCGCCCCTCGTGGCGTCTGCGGCGCCCGTCCGGCGTGGGCGGGGCCGTCCCCTCCTGCGCGCTTCCCATCGGTCGCCTCATCGGCGCGCCGCGCCTCCCGCCCCACCCCGCAAACCGCCTCCGCGCCGCCTTCCCGCGGCCGGGCCCGGGCTACGGACGCGCGTCTTCCCCCGACGTCGGCCGTCGGCCGCGGAATGGGAGGGTAGCGGCGCCGACGCGCCGGAATGCGCCCCGACGTGTGGGATTCTGGCGACACTTTTCGCCCTTCCCGCCCACCTTACGAGTGGAACGCTCCCGGGCCTTCCTGCGGGGCTTCTCAAAAGTGGAAGGCAGGGCTCGCGCTTGCGGGCCCTGCCTTCAACCTGCCTGCCGCTCGGCGACCTGGCGTCCGGCCGCTCTGGGCGGCCGCCTCGCCGAGCCGAGTCCCTCGCCCCGCGCCGGTCCCGCGGAGCCCGATGTCCCGGGTCACGAGCGCGACGCTGCTCGGCGTCGACGGCGTTCCCGTCGAAGTCGAGGTGCGCATCAGCTCTCAGCTCCCGCGCGTCGACGTGGTGGGCCTGCCCGAAGCCGCCGTGCGCGAGTCGGCCGCGCGCGTGCGCGCCGCCGTCGCGTCGGCGGGCGAGTCGTTCCCCGACCGGCGCGTGACGGTGAACCTCGCGCCGGCAGGTGTGCGCAAGAGCGGTCCCGGGCTCGACCTTCCCATCGCGGTCGCGCTGCTCGCCGCGGCGGGCTCGGTCGAGGCCGCGGCGCTCGAAGGCCTCGGCCTCGTGGGTGAGCTCGCGCTCGACGGTCGCGTGCGTCCCGTGCGCGGCGCACTCGCCCTCGCCCTCGCGACCCGCGACGCCGGCTGCGCGCGCCTCGTCGTCCCCGCCGCCAGCGCCGCCGAGGCCGCGCTCGCGCCGGGCCTCGAGGTCCTCGCGGCCGGCAACCTGCGCTCGCTCCTCGCGGCGCTGCGCGGCGGTGAACCGCTGGCGCGGATCGACCCCGCGCTGCCCGTGGCCGCCGGGAGCGACGACGACGCCGACCTCGCCGACGTCCGCGGTCAGGAGGCCGCCAAGCGCGCGCTCGAGCTCGCCGCGGCGGGCGGCCACGCGCTCTGGCTGCGAGGTCCGCCCGGCGCCGGCAAGACGATGCTCGCGCGCCGCCTGCCGGGTCTCCTGCCGCCCCTCTCGTTCGACGAGGCGCTCGAGGTGACCCGCATCCACGGCGCCGCAGGCCTCCTCGCCGCGGGCGGCGAGACCGGCGCGCCGCTCACGAGCCGCCGGCCGTTTCGCGCGCCGCACCACTCGGCGAGCCGCGCGGGTCTCCTCGGCGGCGGCACGCCGCCGCGGCCGGGCGAGATCTCGCTGGCCCACCGCGGCGTCCTCCTGCTCGACGAGCTGCCCGAGTTCGAGCGACACGCGCTCGAGTCGCTGCGCCAGGTGCTCGAGGACCGCCGCGTCGTCGTCGCCCGCGCGCACGCGACGTGCACCTTCCCCGCCGACTTCCAGCTCGTCGCGAGCGCCAACCCGTGCCCGTGCGGCTGGCGACTCTCGTCGGTGCGCGACTGCCGCTGCGACGACGCCGCCGTCGCCCGCTACGAGGCCCGCGTCTCGGGTCCGCTGCTCGACCGCATCGACCTCCACGTGCAGGTGCCCGCCGTGCGCTGGCGCGACCTCGCCGCGCCCGCGACGGGGCCGACGAGCGCGCAGGTGCGGGCGCGCGTGGCGCGCGCGCGCGAAGTGCAGGCGCGGCGTCTCGCGCGGGTGCGCCGCGCCGCTGCACCGCTCAACTGCGCGCTTCCCGCGGCGGCGGTCGAAGCGCTCGCGGCGCCGAGCCCCGAGGCGCGCGCGCTCCTCGGCCGGGCCGTCGACCGCTACGGCCTCTCCGCGCGCACGGTCCACCGCGTGCTACGCGTCGCGCGCACCGCCGCGGACCTCGCGGGCGAGGCGTGCGTCGAGGTCCACGCGCTCGCCGAGGCGATCGCCCTCCGGGCGGGAGAGGCGGCCGCTCGCTGAAGGCAGCGCGCCTCTTGGCCGGCGCCGTCCCCGCCCGGAGAGCCCTCGCGCGCCCCCATCCGGACGCGGGTACGCTCTCGCTCCACCCGGAAGGAGATCCATGCGGGACGCGCTCGTGATCGGCGCAGGAGCGGCGGGGCTGGCCGCAGCGCGCGAGCTGCACGACGCCGGTTGCAGCGTCAGCATGCTCGAGGCGCGCGACCGCGTCGGCGGCAGGGCTTGGACGGCGTACGACCTCGCCCCGCACGCAGTCGAGCTCGGCGCCGAGTACGTCCACGGCGAGAACGTCCTCACCTGGAAGTACCTGGAGCGCTACGGCCTCGACGCGAACGACCAGTTCAACCGTGGTGAACCTGCACGGGTGGCTGGATGGGCGGCTCGTCGAGGGCGCCGAGTTCGCCGGATCGACCGCCATGCGCATCGCGTTCCACACGCTCGCGGCGGCGCAGGCCGCCAGGCCGGGGCAGTCGCTGTTCGACGCGGCGCGAGCGTGGGCAGCTGCGAACGGTCTGCGGCCGACCTACGAGGACTGGCGCGTCTGGACGAGCTTCGCGAGCCAGTACTACGCGGGGGACCCGGACCGGCTCGGGGCGACCGAGTTCACCGAGCCGACGTTCGACGGCGACGGCCAGCGGCTCATGTACCGGGTCGTCGAGGGATACACGGCCCTGATGCGCGGCATCGCGGGCGACCTCGACGTCCGGCTGTCGACGCCCGTGCGCCGGATCGAGTGGTCGCCGGAGGGCGTCCGGGCCGAGACGGACGCCGGTGGGTTCGAAGCCCGGCACGCCATCGTGACGCTGCCGCTCGCCCTGTTGCAACAGGGCGACGTCGCGTTCGAGCCCCCGCTGCCCGCCGAGAAGCAGCGCGCGGTCCACGGCCTGGGCGCGGGGGCGAACGGCAAGATCATCCTGCGCTTCGCGGAGCGCATGTGGCCGGACGATCTCACGTTCCTGCTGAGCGGTGGCGACACGCAGCTCTGGTGGCGACCCGGGCGTTGCCGCGGCGACGAGGCGCCCGTCATCACGGCGTTCTTCGGCGGCTCGGCGGTCGAGCGGTTCCGCTCGCTCGGCGAGGACGCACCCCTCGCCGCGCTGCGCCAGCTGGAGCAGATCCTCGACTGCAAGCTCGAATCGCGGCTGCAGGAAGCGCGCTTCGTCGACTGGCCGGCCGAGCCGTTCTCGAAGATGAGCTACTCGTACATTCCGCCCGGCGGCGCGGGGCTCCGGGCCGCGCTCGCGGATCCGGTCGACGGAGTGCTGCACTTCGCGGGAGAGCACACGAACCCGGTGCGCCCCGCGACGGTCCACGGCGCATTCGAATCGGGCGTGCGGGCGGCGGGGGCCGTCGCGAAGCGCGCTTGATCCGGTCGAGCGCCTCGTCCTGGTTCCCGGCGTTTCGCGTCGCGACCTCAGCTGCTCCTGCAGGCCGCGCAGCCTTCTCAGGCGTGGAGTCGCCGCAGGCGGAGGTCGAGAGCAGCAGGAGCAGCGGAAGGGCGGAGAACACGGATCGGGACGATGCGGACGGGGAGGCTCCGGATCGCAGGGGGGCGCCGATCGGAGCACAGACTATCGGGCTCCTCCGGATTCGCTGTCGCGCCGCGGCACACGTCGCCGCCGCCGGCTCCCTCAGCCGAATGCGCCCGTGCGCGCCTCGACCTCGCGCGTCTGCCCTCCCGCGGCGAGGAACGCCTCCATGCGCCGGCGCGCCTCGGGAAAGGTCAGGCACTCCTCGA
>DATAGA010000576.1:0-1707 GCA_036257215.1 Myxococcota bacterium | reverse complement strand
GCCGGACGAGCTCATCGTCGCGCTCGAGGTGCCCCGGGTGGAAGGTGCGCAGTGGTTCCGGAAGGTCGGTCGCACGCTGGCGCTCGCGGCCGTGCGCTCGGACGCGCCGCGCCTGGCCTTCGCGGGGGTCGGCTCGACGGTGAGATGCACGGAAGGCGCCGCGGCCGCGCTCGCCGCCGGTGCGCTCGACGACGCCGTCCGCGCGCTCGAGCTCGAGATCGAGCCCCGCGACGACGACCTCGCGAGCGCGCGCTACAAGCGCGCCGTCGCGGCGAACCTCCTGCGGCGATTCTGGCAGGACACCGTGCCGCGGAGCGCGTCGTGAGGGTGCTGCGCGGCAGCCGCGTCGCGACGCCGGGTGGGATCGGCCCGGCGGCCATCCACTTCGAAGGGGGGCGCATTCGGTCGGTCCGCGCGTTCGACGACGTGGCGGCCGGCGCCGAGCTCGTCGAGGCCGGAGAAGCGCTCGTCTTCCCCGGCCTCGTCGACACCCACGTCCACGTGAACGAGCCGGGCCGCACCGACTGGGAGGGCTTCGCGACTGCCTCGCGCGCCGCGGCGGCCGGCGGAGTGACCGCTTTCCTCGACATGCCGCTCAACAGCATCCCGCCGACCACGACGGTGGACGCGCTCGCGCGCAAGCGCGCCGCGGCGGAAGGACGCTGCGCGGTCGACGTCGGCTTCCTGGGCGGCGTGGTGCCCGGCAACACGGGCGAGCTGCGCGGGCTCCACGAGGCGGGTGTCTTCGCGTTCAAGTGCTTCCTGTGCGACTCGGGCGTCCCGGAGTTCGCGCCCGTCGACGACGCCGACCTGCGAAAGGCGCTCGGGGTGCTCGCGGAGCTCGGCGCCCTCCTCATGGTCCACGCCGAGCTCCCGCGCGAGCTCGCGCGCGGCGCCGCCGCGGCGGCGCAAGCCGACCCGCATGCGTACGCGACCTGGCTCGCGTCGCGGCCGGCCGAGGCCGAGGTCGCCGCGGTGCGCTGGCTCGTCGCGCTCGCCGACGAGACGCGGGTCCGCATCCACGTCGTGCACGTGTCGACGCCGGACGCCGCGCTGCTCGTGGCGGGCGCGCGCGGCGGAGGCGTGCCGATCAGCGCCGAGACCTGTCCCCACTACCTGAGCTTCGCCGCCGAGGAGGTGCCCGCCGGCGCCACTGGCTACAAGTGTGCCCCGCCCGTGCGCGGCGCCGCCGCGCGCGAGGGGCTCTGGTCCGCGCTCGAAGGCGGCGCGTTCGAAGCCGTCGTGAGCGACCACTCTCCCGCTTCGGACCCGGCGCGCGAGAGCGGCGGCGACTTCCTGCGCGCCTGGGGCGGGATCGCGTCGCTCCAGCTGCGCCTGCCGGCCGTGTGGACCGCCGCGCGCGCGCGCGGTCACGGCCCCGAGCGCCTCGTCGAGTGGCTCTGCACCGGGCCGGCTCGCCTCGCGGGGCTCGGCGGGCGCAAGGGTGCGATCGCGCCGGGTGCCGACGCCGACCTCGTCCTCTGGCGACCCGAGGAGGAGTTCGTCGTCGGCGAGCGCGACGTGCGCCACCGCCACGCCGCGACGCCCTGGCTCGGGCGCCGGCTCGCGGGAGTGGTCGAGGCGACCTGGCTGCGCGGCGAGCTCGCCTTCTCCCGCGGCGCGAGCGACGCGCCGGTCCGCGGCCGCCTGCTCGCCCCGAGGACGCCGTGACGCGCGTGACGACTCACGTGCTCGACACCACGACGG
>DATAGA010000511.1:0-3477 GCA_036257215.1 Myxococcota bacterium | reverse complement strand
CGGGTCGACCAGGTCGCCCGTGCGGACGCTGCGCGCGAGCGCGAGCGTCTCCGGCGCCCAGAGCGCGTTCCCGTCCGGTGTGCGGCCGTCGAGGAGCGCCTGGTAGAAGAGCGCGAGCGAAGCTGCGTTCGTCGTGGCGCCCCCGCCTGGGACGCCGACAGCGCGCACGTCGTCGCGGTTGAAGCGCTCGACCGCCTCTTCCGTCACCTCCGTCTCCGGCGGCACCGGCCAGCCGCGCGCGCGGAAGTCCTCGGCCGTGAGCGCGGTGCCCGAGTGGACGATGTCGGCCACGCGGCCGCACTGCGCGGCCGGCGTACCGACGAAGAGGTCGGGCAGCCCGAGCGGCTCGGCGATCCGCGCGCGCACGAAGTCGCGGAACGAGACGCCGCTGCGCTCCTCGATCAGCGCGGCGATCACCCACATGCTCGAGCTCGGGTGGTACTCGAAGCGCGAGCCGGGCTCCCAGTTGAGGCGCCAGCGCGCGAAGCGCGCCCGCATCGCCGCGGAGCTCGCCCAGTCCTGCGGCCCCGACGGCGCGCTCGGGAAGCCGGCGGTGTGCGTGAAGAGCTGCTCGACCGTGACGGCGCCCTTCCCGTTGGCCTCGAAGCCGGGCAGCACGTCGGCGACGCGCTCGTCCAGGCCGAGCTTCCCTTCCTGGAGCAGGAGCCAGCCCGCGGCGCTCGTGATCGCCTTGGTGCAGGAGAAGATCACGTACAGCGTGCTCGGGTCGACGTCGCGCTCGGCGCCCGCGCCGGGCGACGCTCCACCGCCGAACCGCGCGCGCCCGAGCGCGCGCACCGCCGCGAGCTTCCCGTGCCGCGCGACGGCGAGCTGGCACGAGGGCAGGATGCCCGCGTCCACCTCGCGGCGGGCGCGCTCGAAGAGCGCCTCCAGCCGGGCCGGGTCGATGCCGAGGGACTCGGGGGTCGCAGAGCGGTCGTTCGTCATGGGGCACCTCGAGGCGAGCGCTTCATGCGCTCGCAGTAGTCCTCGTCGCTCGCGCGCGGCGTGTACCAGACGTAGTCGAAGACGGGCTCGGCGCCCGCGCGTGCGTCGACGTCCGCGAGTGGGGCGCGCACGTCGGGCGACACTTCGAGCAGCGCCAGCGAGGTCACCGCGGCGCCGGGGGCCAGGCGCGCGAGCGCGCGCGGGACGCCGCGATCGCGTCGCGCGTGCTCGGCGCCGGCCACGAGCACCGCCGCGAGGCCGCTCGTCGCGCGCTCCTCGGCCGACGCGCCGAGCTCCGCGCTTTCGTCGGCGGAGTCGGCCGGGAGACCGTCCGCGCCGGCGGCGTCGAGCAGCGCCTGCGCGAGCTCGGCGTCGCGCCCGCGCTGGACGCGCACGAGTCGCGGCAACGCACTCGCCGGCAGCTCGTCGCAGTGCGCGGCGAGGAGATCCTGCTCGAGGCCGCGCTGCACCTCCGCCGGCAACTGCTCGTCGAGCCCGAGGCGCGCGCGCAGCGGCGCCGGCAGCGACTCGTCCGAGCCGAGCTGCCGGCGCTCGGCCGGAGCGAGGTCGGCCGCCACGAGCGGGAGACCGGCCGCGAGCGCCGCCTCGAAGATCGGCGCGTAGAGCGCGAAGGGCGGCCAGCCGCTCGTCTCCCAGGCCGTCGCGACGCGCACCGCCTCGGCGTTCGGCGCCGGCGCGGCGAGCGCCGCGTCGAGCGCGGGCTGCACGTCGCGCGTCAGCATCTCGAACGCGACCGCGGGCGCGCGGCCGCGGGCGACCAACGCCCGCAGGAGGCGCGCCTGCAGCAGGTGGTGGTCCTCGTTCTCGTGATGCTCGCCGAGGATGGCGAAGCGGGCTCCCGCGAGCGCGTCGACCAGCTCGCCCTCGGAGACCTCCTTGCGCTGCGCCACGTCGTAGATCCGCCCGACGAGCTGGTGGTCGCGCTCGAGGCGCGAGCGCCACGCCACCCCCGGATGGCCGCCGCCGTGCGCCGGAGGGGTCTCGCCGCGGGTGCACGCCAGCGCGACGGCGAGCGCCGCGCCGACGAGCCCCGCGCGCGACACGCGCCGCCGCGAGGGCGCTCGGCGGGCGCGGCCGTCGGATCGCCGGGCCGCGCTCCGCGAGCGCGCGGAGCCGTTCAGAGGCGGCCGTCCCAGACGCGCCGCTCGTCGCTGCGCGGATCTTCGTCGGTCGCCAAGCTGCGCCCGAAGACGCGCGTGGCGCGCCGGCTCGGCTCGTACGCGGTCCAGCCGGGGTCGGCCGAGGCCGCGAACCGAAGCCACGCGTCCATCATCGCCGCGGAGAGCGCCTCGACCTCGGGCCCCTTGCCGGCGAACTGGTCGCCGTTCGGAAGGTCGTAGGTCCCGAAGACGAACGGGAGCTCGATGGCGTGGCACGCGCCGAGCACGCCGCCGAGCATCGGCGACTCGTGGTCCACGCGGTAAACGAACGTGCGCGGCTCGCGCGCGGCCTGCGCCTCGGCGAGCCGGATCCCCGGGACCGTGAAGGTGCGGTCGGTTTGGATCGCCGCGTACAGATCGAGCGGCGCGACGCTCTCGCCGCGGCTCCGGCGCGCATCGCGGTACGTCGCGACCAGCCGGTCGGCGTCGACCTCGGGCACGTCGCGCCCGAGCCGCGCGAGCAGGCCCGCCTCGTCGAGACCGCCGAGGGTGGGATCCAGCAGCGTGAAGAGCTTCCACTCGTCGCGCGTCGTGCCGGTGAGGAGCGGGACGCCGTCCGCCGCGCCCTCGCGCACCGCCTGGAGCGCCGGCACGGGCAGCGAGTCGCCGTCGACGACGGGCATGAAGGGCAGCAGCCCGACCGCGGTGCCGAGCCCGATCGTCGTCTGCGCCTGCGACTCGATCAGCTTCGACGCCGGCATCTCGCGGAGCGCGCGCGCCGCGTCGCGGCGCTCGACGCCCAGCGCCTCGAGCAGCTTCTCCGCCACGCGCGTCCCGATCTCGGGCGTGTGGAAGTGGTGGCAAGCGCCGCTCTGCGGGATGGCGGCCTGGAAGAGCCCGCGCGCGGAGGGCATGCCGAGGAGCGTCGCGACGCTCATGCCGCCCGCCGACTCGCCGAAGATCGTGACGCGCCGCGGATCGCCGCCGAACGCCTCGATGTTGCGCGCGACCCACTCGAGCGCGGCCACCTGGTCGCGCATGCCCGGGTTCGACACGGCGCCGAGCTCGGGGCAGAGCTCCGCCAGGTGGAGGAACCCGAGCGCGCCGAGGCGGTAGTTCACAGTGACGACGACGACGTCGCCGCGTCGCGCGAGCCGCGCGCCGTCGTACACCGTCTGCGAGCCCGACCCGATCACGAAGCCGCCGCCGTGGATCCACACCAGGACGGGCTTGCCGGACCTGCCGTCCGCGGGTGTCCAGACGTTCAGGTACAGGCAGTCCTCGTCCTGGCGCCCGACGTCCATGCCCGGGAGGGGAAGGATCATCGGCGCCTGCGGAGCGCTGCCGCCGAAGGCCGTCGCGTCGCGCGTCCCGGACCACGGCGGCGCGGGCTCGGGGGCGGCGAAGC
>DATAGA010000484.1:0-3796 GCA_036257215.1 Myxococcota bacterium | reverse complement strand
GCCGCGAGGATCTTCGGCAGGAACAGCATCACGGCCGTCGCAGCGGCGAGCCAGAGCGCCCACTCGAGCCGCCAGACCGGCCATTCCGGGAATAGGCTGCGTCCCGACGGGAAGTAGTCGGGCTCGCGGATCGCCTGCCAGACCGCCTGCCAGGTGGAGAGCCCGAGGAAGCAGAACCAGGCGAAGGCGGACACGTACGAGAGCACGCCGTTCAGGAAGAGCGCGCGGTGCGCGCCGAAGAAGCCGTCGGTGAAGATCAGCTTCAGGTGCTGGAGGTTGCCCACGCACCAGCGGCGGTCGCGCTGCATCTCCTCGAGCAGCGTGGAGGGCGTCTCCTCGTAGCTGCCGTCGAGGTCGTAGGCCAGCCACAGCGCGTAGCCGGCGCGGCCCAGGAGCGCCGCCTCGACGAAGTCGTGGCTCAGGATCTCGCCGCCGAGCGGCGGGCGGCCGGGCAGGCGCGGGAGCCCGCAGTGCTCCATGAACGGCGCGACGCGGATGATCGCGTTGTGGCCCCAGTACTGCCCGTCGCCGAGCTGCCAGTAGTGGAGCCCGGCCGCGAAGATCGACCCGTACAGCCGGCTCGAGAACTGCTGCAGCCGCGAGAACAGCGAGCGCCGCCCGAGCGCGACCGGCACCGTCTGGATCACGCCGACCTCGGGGTGGCTCTCCATGCGCCGCACGAGCTCGGCGAGCGTCTCGCCGCTCATCACGCTGTCGGCGTCGAGCACGACCATGTAGCGGTAGCGCCGTCCCCAGCGCCGGCAGAAGTCGGCGATGTTGCCACTCTTGCGTGCCACGCGCGCGTGCCGGCGCCGGTAGAACACGCGGTCGAAGCCGACCTCGTGCCGGCACCAGTCGAACCAGGCCGCCTCCTCCTGCACCCAGATGCCCGGGTCCGACGTGTCCGAGAGGATGTAGAGGTCGAAGTGCTCGAGGGCGCCCGCGCGCTCGAGCGAGGCGTACATCGCGCGCAGGCCGGCGAACACGCGCTCCACGGGCTCGTTGTAGACGGGCATGACGATCGCCGTGCGCGCCTCGGGCGGGATCGGCGCGCTGCGATCCGTCGCGCGGATGGCGAAGCGGTCGCGGCCGCGCAGCAGGAGCAGCCAGCCGAGCAGCGCCGTCCAGAACCCGACCGAGATCCACGCGAAGAGCGCCCCGAAGAAGAGCGCGATCGCGAACTCGAGCGGCGTGCGGCCGCGCTGCGGCAGCACCGCCGCCATGAACGACATCGCGACGAGGCTCGGCACGAGGACGAGGACGGCGAGCAGGAGGCGCCGGCGGCGCGCGGCGGAGATCCACTCGAAGCGCCGCTCGGCGCGCGTCGGCTCCCTGGGCGGCGCGTGGCCGTGCCGGCGGATGCGGCGGCGCAGGCCGCGCCGCTCGAGGCGGTGCGCCACGACGACGCCCCGCTCGAGCGGCGGGGTCGAGCGGATCCACTCGCGCCGGGTCGGCGCGCGGCGCCGCGGCGGCGCCTCCTCGTCGGACAGCGGGATGCCGGGCGGCTCCCCGCGGGCGGCCTCGGTGCGCCAGAGCAAGAACGCCTGCTCCGCGCCGCCCATCTCCGCCGACGACGGGCCGTAGAGGATGTCGCGCAGCGCGCCCATCGTCTCGGAGACCGCGTCGCCGCTCGTCCACGCGGGGCGCGCGACCGCCGCCTCGACGGCCCGGCGCGCGAGCTCCGCGCGCGTCGCACCGTCGAATCCCAGCGACTCCAGGTATCCCTGGGCGCGCTGGCGCGCCGCGGTCCAGTCGTGCACCAGCCGCTCGGCGCGGACCTCCAGGGTCTCGCGCGGCGGCTCGCCGTCGCCACCGCCGGGGCGCCACGGGCCGCGGACGACGTTCGAGGACCCGACGGGGGAGGTCACGGCGCCAGAAGATAGGACCAGGTCTCGGTCAGCGCGCCGTCCCCTCGCTGGAGGAAGGCGCGCAGGGGCAGCGGGTCTCCCTGGCTGGGCCGCACGCGGAAGACCAGGCGGAAGCCGCCCGTCACCGGGTTCTTCTCGACGCGCTGCTCGACGAGCTCGCCCTCCTGGCCCGTCCCCGCCCCGATCGTGACGACGCCCTGGAGCACCGTCTCGGGCGGCAGCGCCTCCAGCGGCTTGCCGTGGAAGTCGACCACGAAACGCCACGAGTCACCGCGGCGCTCGATGCGCGTCGCCTCCACGCGACCGCCGGGCGGGCGCTCGGGATCGTCGGAGTACCACCAGACGGTGTAGGAGAACTCCGCCGGCGCTCCCGGCGCCATCGGTCGCTCGGGCACCCAGTACGCGACGACGTTGTCGTTCACGTCCTCGTCGGTCGGGATCTCGACGAGCTCCACGCGTCCGCGGCCCCACGCGGTCGCGGGCACCACCCAGCCGCTGGGCCGCAGGTCGAAGCGGGCCTCGAGGTCCTGGTAGTGGTCGAAGTTCCGGTCGCGCTGGATCAGCCCGAACCCCTTCGGATCGGGTAGATCGAAGGAGCTCACCTGGAGGCGTTCGCGGTTGTCGAGCGGGCGCCACAGCCACTCGCCGGTCGAGCCCTGCAGCAGGATGCCGTCCGAGTCGTGCACCTCGGGCCGGAAGTCCTCGTGGGGCAGCGTCGAGTTCTCGCCGTGGAAGAACATGCTGCTGAACGGCGCGACGCCGAGCTTGCCGACGGGCTCGCGGAAGAAGAGCCGCGACTGCACGCCGAGCTTCGTCTCCACGCCCGGCGTCAGCTCGAAGCGGTAGGCCCCGGTGAAGCGGCGGCTGTCGAGCAGCGCATACAAGACGGCGGTCTTCTGACCAGGCGACGCGCGCTCGACCCAGAACTCGCGGAAGTGCGGGAACTCCTCGCCCGAGGGCGACGCGGTGTCCACCGCCGCAGCGCGCGCGGAGAGGCCGTAGACGAGGTCTCGCCCCACCGCGCGGAAGTAGCTCGCGCCGAGGAAGACGATCACCTCGTCGAAGTAGTCGCGGCGCTTGATCGGGTAGTGCATTCGCAGGCCCGAGTAGCCGAGGTCCTGCGGCACCATGCTGCCGAACTCGTTGCGCCCGTAGTCGAACTGGCTCGGGTTGAACGTCACCGGGTGGATGCCCTGCGCGTCCACCACGTTCACGCGCACGACGCGGTTGTAGAAGAGCCCCGGGTGGAAGAACTGGAGCTGGAAGGGGAGGTTCGCGTCCTTCCAGATGGCGAGCTCGGGGCGGTAGCGGATGTCGCGCCACTGGTCGTACGTGATCTCGGTGAGCCAGCGCGGCACCTCGCCGCTCGTGTCGCGGTAGGGCTCGCGGGCGAGCGCTTCCGCGCGCTTCGCGACGTCGTCGAGGTCGAGCGTGGCGCCGGCGCGCCGCGCCGTCTGCGCCCACGCGCCGCCCGCGAGAACGACCGTCGCGAGGGCGAGCCCGACGAGGAGCGCCGAGACCACGGGGGCGCCGCCCGAGGCGGCGCGGCGTTGCGGGGGGACGGCTCGCGAGTCGTCGCCGGCTGTGCGCTGCAAGCCCACTCCCGCTCTGGCACCGAGGCCGCCGTCCCCGGAGACACAGGGCGCCGGAGCATGACGGAGTTTCGGGTGCCGGGGAAGGCCCGGCGCGGTGCCGAGCCCCCGGGGGTGCCTCGCCACCTCGCAGCCGGCGGCGCATCCGGGTGGTGATCAGCGGAAGAGGTGGAGCGTCGCGTAGGTGCAGAGCGCGCCGATCAGCGCCGAGGCCGGCAGCGTGAAGATCCAGGCGAGGAAGATGTCCCGCGTGACGCCCCATTTCACCGCCGACACGCGTTCGGTGGCGCCGACGCCCATGATCGAGGTCGTGATCACGTGCGTGGTCGAGACCGG
>DATAGA010000481.1:0-3789 GCA_036257215.1 Myxococcota bacterium | reverse complement strand
ACGTCGCGCTCCGCGAAGACGCGCTCGCGCGTCACGCGCTCGCCGCCGAGCGGCCGGCCACCGGCTCCGGTCACGGCGAGCGTCGTCCGCGGCGCGGTCCGCACGCCGCCGGCGGCGAAGGCAGCGTACACGGCGGTGATCTCGAGCGGAGTCAGCTCGAACGCGCCGAGCGCGAGGCTCGGCACCGGGCGGAGCGGGCTCTCGACCCCGAGGCGGCGCGCGGTGTCGGCGATCCGCACGAGCCCGGTCTCGAGCCCGAGCCGCGCGAACGGGACGTTCAGCGACTGCTCCAGCGCCGTGCGGAGCGTGACTGCGCCGCGGTAGCGGCCGTCGTAGTTCGCGGGCCGCCACGTCTCGCCCTCCACCTCGAGCGCGAGCGGGGCGTCCTCGAGCAGCGTCGCGAGCGTGAAGGGCGGCTCGGCGTCGCTCGAGAGCGCGGCGAGAGCGACGATGGGCTTGAAGAGGCTCCCGGGCTGACGCCGCGCCGACACGGCGCGGTCGAAGGCCGAGGCGCCGAGACCGCGGTCTCCCACGAGCGCCAGCACGTCCCCTGTCCGCGGGTCGAGCGCGACGAGCGCCGCCTGGAGCGGCGAGCCGCGCCGGCGCAGCGCAGGGAAGCGCGCCTCGAGCGAGGCCAGCTCCCGGCTCACCGAGTCTTCGGCGGCGCGCTGGAGGTCGCTCTCGAGCGTCGTCCACACGTCGACCCCGCCTCGCCGCGCGCCGGCGGCGCCGACGCGCTCGGTGAGGCGACGGCGCACGAGGTCCGCGAAGTGGCGCGCGCTCTCCCGGGGCGCGGGCTCGCGGTGCACGCGGAGCGGAGCCTCGCGCGCCCGCGCGTGCGCGGCGGGGTCGAGCTGGCCCTTCGCAAGGAGCAGGTCCAGCACCCGATCGCGCTGAGCCCGGGCTCGCTCGGGGTGCCGAAGCGGCGAGAAGCGGTTCGGCGCGCGGATCATGCCGGCAAGCAGGGCGCCCTCGGCGACACCGAGCTGAGACACGTCCTTTCCGAAGTAGAAGCGCGCCGCGCGCGGGACGCCTTGGATCGGCGCGCCGTGCCCGTGACCCAGGTAGACCTGGTTCAGGTATGCCTCGAGGATCTCGCGCTTCGAGTGCCCCGCCTCGAGCCAGACCGCGAGCGCGACCTCGGAGAGCTTGCGCGAGAGCCGGCGCTCGCGCGTCAGATAGAGACTGCGCGCGAGCTGCTGTGTGATCGTGCTCGCGCCCTCGGCGACGCGCCGCTCGCGCAGGTTCTCGAACGCGGCGCTGGCGATGCGCAGCGGGTCGACGCCCGGATGGGTGAAGAAGCGGCGGTCCTCCTGCACGAGCACGGCGTCGACGACGGGCTGCGGGATGCGGTCCAGCACGACGGGCGGGAACGGCGCGCCGAGAGCGCCGAGGCGTTCGGGCTCGAGCCAGACCGCAGGCAGCGGCGCGCCGTCCCCCCGCGACAGCTCGCGCACGACCCCGGCGGCGAAGCGCACGCGCACGAGGCCTTCAGGCTCGTCGCCGTCCGGGTATCGGAAGGGCCGCAGGCCGACCTCGAGTCGCCCAGCGGCCAGCCGGAACTCGCCGCGGCCGACCGACGCGCCCCCGGCCGGCCGGTAGCCGACCCGACGCAGGTGCGCCGTGACGTCTTCCGCCGACGCCCGGACGCCGGGCGCGAGGACGAGCGGGCGCGCGAAGAGGCGGACCGGCGCGGGGCGCAGCCGCTCCGCGAGCGGCGCGCGCGGAACCAGCGCACACGTCGCGACGAGGGCGAGCGGCGCGAGCCAGAGCAGCCAGAAGAAGCGCCGCACGCGGCCTACTCCCGGCTCCGCCAGTCGCCGCCGATCCAAGCCGGCCGCTCTCGCGCCCAGGCGTCGTCGAGCCACTCGTGGAAGCCGTTGCGCAGCGAGAGCCACGCGTCGTGGGCCGCCGCGACGAACGCGCGCAGCACGGCCTCTGCAAGCACGCGAGCGAGACGGGTCACCCACGGCTCGAAGAGCGGGGCGTCGCGCTCCTGGGCGGCGGGCTCGCGCTCCGCGCGCAAGCGCGGCTCGTCCACGGGCCAGCCCCACTCGTCGAGGCGACGGCTCCACTCGTCCACGCGCCAGCCCCAGTCGTCGAAACGACGGCTCCATTCATCCGCGCGTCCGGCCCGGGAGCTCGCCGGCTCCTCGGCGCGCGGGCGCTGCGGACGCGCGACCCGCTCGCGCCCCGGAACACGGTCGGCGCGAGGCTCCCGCCAGGCGCGCTCGCCGCGCCGCGGCTCCGCGACGCCCTCTTCGGCCGCCGCGCGGAAACGCAGCGCCCGCTCCCGCTCGAGCGCGCGGTAGCGGTCGGCGGCCTCGACGTCGCCGGGGTCCCAGTCCGGAGCGGCGGCGGCCGCGCGGATCGGCGCCGCGAGAGCGGCGAGCAGCAGGCAGCACGCCAGCTGCCGAAGCAGGCCGCACGGCAGCTGCCGAAGCGGGCCGCAGGCCAGCTGCCGCCGGCGCACTGCACCAGGCATCGTCCCCTCCTCGCGCCGCGCGGCCGAGCGCCTCGCCGCCCGCCTTCGACGCGGGACGGGCGCGGCGTATTCGGACACCGCGGACGGGTCTCGCGCTCTGCGACCGCGGCAGGCGCCGAGCCGCCTCAGGCTCCGAGGTGCAGGTCCCGGTTCCAGTAGCGGCGCAGCACGACGAGCTGGACGAGGAGCCCCGCGTTCGCGGCGAGCACCGCCGCCGCCGCCGCGGGGCTCGTCGGGCCCGTCCACGCGACGAGCCCGGCGCAGGCGACGAGGCCGACCACCGTGACGAGCGAGGGCGCGTAGGAGGAGAGCACCTGCGACTCGCCGCGGAGGATGGCGGGGTCGAGGCGCCCTGCGGCCACGTAGGCCGCGTAGTTCGTCGCCATCGCCAGCGCGAAGATCAGCGCGAGCACCGCGAACCACCACGGGAGCTGCTCGGGCGCCATCAGCTCGACCAGCGCGAACTGGAGCGCGCCCAGGACGAAGGGGACGACCAGATCGCGCACCGACGGGAGCCAGCGCAGCCGCAGCACGAGCGAGGCGTAGAGCGCCCACATGACGATGCCGCCCTGGAACACGGCGACGGCCTGGAGCACGCCGGTCGCCGTGGCGCCCACGTCGCGCCAGCGTGCGACACCGGGGAGACCCTCTTCCCAGAGCAGCTCGAAGGCGAGCGCCTGGATCACGCCGAGGACCGAGAGCAGCACGGACGGGAAGAGCTCGACGGCGCGCTGCTGCTTCTCGTCCATGGCGCTCAGCCCCGCGGCGTGCGGATCAGACCTTCCTGCGCGACCGACGCGATCCGGAGCCCGTCGCTGCGCCGGTACATCGCGCCGAAGACGAGGCCGCGCGCGGCGTGGGCGACCGGCGACTGGCTCGCGTAGAGGATCCAGCCGTCGAAGCGCGGGATGCGATGCAGCCAGACGGCGTGGTCGAGGCTCGCGGCCACGCGGCGTCCCCACGGCATGCCGTGCGGACGCGCGGCGGTGTTGAGGAGCGTGCGGTCGCTGGCGTAGACGAGCACGGCCGCGTGGATCAGGGGGTCGTCGGGAAGGACGCCGCGTGGGCGCAGCCAGACCGACTGGCGCGGCGGCTTGGCCTCGCCCGAAAATTGCTCCGGGTCGCACAGGCGGACCTCGACGGGCCCGTCGCCGCGACGCGAATTGGTGTCGCCCAGGATCTGCGCGCGGGCGTCTTCCCAGTCCGGCAGGCCGTCGGGGTCGGGCGCCTCGGGCATCGGGTCCTCGTGCGCGATGCCCTCCTCCGGCCGCACGAAGCTCGCCTCGAGGCTGAAGATCGCCTCG
>DATAGA010000474.1:0-2918 GCA_036257215.1 Myxococcota bacterium | reverse complement strand
AGAGCGCGCCGAGCCCGTCGAGCGCCGCGCCGACGACACCCGGCTTTACCGCGAGGACCACGAGGTCGGACGCGCGCACGACCTCCGCCCCGTCGTCGACGACGCGGATGCCGAGGCGCTGCGCGACGGCGTCGCGGCGCGCGGCGTCCGGCTCGGCCGCGACGACGTCCGCGGTGGGCGTCCCGGCGGCGAGCAGTCCCCCGGCCAGCGCCTCGCCCATCGCGCCCGCGCCGAGGAGACCCACGCGCAGACCGACCCCCGCCATGCTCATCCCTCCCGCGCGCCGAAGAGCGCCGTCCCGATCCTCACGAGCGTCGCACCCTCCTCGACGGCCCACTCGAAGTCGCCCGACATGCCCATCGAGAGCTCGCGCAGCCCGGGCCGCCCGGCGCGCGCGGCAGTGTCGCGCAGCTCGCGCAGCCGGGCGAAGCGGGCGCGCAGCGTGGCCTCGCGGGCGTCGGCCTCCGGCACGGTCATGAGTCCCACGACCTCGAGCGCCGCGAGCGCGTCGCACGCGGCGAGGAGCTCGGGCAGCGCCTCGGGTGCGACGCCGCCCTTGCGCGCCTCGCCGCTCGCGTTCACCTGGACCATCACCGCCAGTCGTCGGCCCGCGGCGTCGGCGCGTCGCGCGAGCTCGCGGGCGAGGTCCGCGCGGTCGACGGACTCGACGCAGTCGCAGAGCGGCGCGACGACCCGCGCCTTGTTGGTCTGCAGCCGCCCGATGAAGTGCACGCGGGGCGCGGGGAGGCCGCGCCGCGCCAGCTCCGCGCGGAGCGCCGGCAGCTTCTCGCGCGCCTCCTGGGCGAAGTTCTCGGCGACGACCTCGAGCCCCGCGGCGCACGCCTCGGCGACGCGCGCGAGCGGCTGTCCCTTCGCGACGCCGACGATGGCGACCTCGTCCGGCGAGCGCCCCGCGCGGCGCGCCGCGGCCGCGACGCGTTCGCGCAGCGCCGCGAGGCGCTCCGCGACCGGCGGCTCTCCGGTCACCGGGGGCCGGCGGGCGCGAGACCGGCCTCGCGCAGGAGGGCGAGCGTCTCGTCGAGCGGGAGGCCGATGACGTTGCTCTCGCTGCCCTCGACCTCGGCGACGAAGCGGCGGCCCTCGCCCTGGAGCCCGTACGCGCCCGCCTTGTCGAGCGGCTCGCCGGTGGCGACGTAGCGCCGGATCTCGGCCGCGCTCGCCGGGCGCATGCGGACGCGGCTCTCGACCACGCGGCTGCGCAGCGCGGTCGGCGCCGCGCTCGGCGCCACGGCGACACCGGTCAGCACGCGATGCGTGCGGCCCACGAGTCGGCCGAGGAGCGCCTCGGCGTCGGCCGCGTCGCGCGGCTTTCCGAGCACGTCGCCTTCGAGGACGACCAGCGTGTCGGCGCCGAGGGCGAGCCGCGGCGGCGCGGGACCCACGCGGCGCGCGACCGCGAGCGCCTTCTCGCGCGCGAGCCGCTCGGCGAGCGCCTCGGGGCTCTCGCCGGGCCGCGCCGACTCGTCGATGTCGGCGGGCAGGACCTCGAACGCGAGCCCCGCCCGCGCGAGGAGCTCGCGCCGGCGCGGCGAGGCGCTCGCGAGGACCAGCATCGCGGGCGGAGTACCGGCGCGCGAAGGCCCCGTCAAGCGCGCGCCCGCGCCGGCCGGCTCCGTCGACGGCGCGCGCTCCCGCCCGATTCCCGCCGGTCGGCGCAGCCGAGAAGCGTCGGGTAGCCTCGCCGGATGGCGGAGCGGCGCTGGACCCTCGAGGCCGCTCGGGCGCTCCTCCCGGACGTGCGCCGGCGCACGGAGCGCGCCTTCGAGGAGGCGCAGCAGCTCCTCGCGGAGCGCGACGACCATCCGCCCGAGAGCCCCGGCTGGCGCGACGCCGACGGCCGCGTGCGCGTCACCGTCGACCGCTGGGCGCGCGAGATGGAAGCGCTCGGGCTCGAGGTGAAGGGCCTCTGGCTCGTCGACTTCGACTCGGGCGCCGGCTTCTACTGCTGGCGCTGGCCCGAGACCGAGCTCGGGTTCTTCCACGGGTACGAGGAAGGCTTCGACGGACGCGTGCCGATCCAGTGACGCGTCGGATCGGCCGGCGCTCAGCCGGCGAGGAGGTGCCAGCGCAGGGGGCCGGCGAGCTCGGCCTCGAGCCGGCAGCGGCCGTGGCGCGCGGCGAGGCCGCGAGCGAGCTCCTGCGCGAGCGCCGCGAGCTCGACGAGGAGCCCCGGCTCGGCGTCGAGGAACGACGTCGGGTGCACGGGCTCGAGCACGACGTGGACCGGGGCGCGGGGCTCGGCGGGACGCAGCGCGCGCACGCGGCCGGTCTGCGCGACGAGCTCGGGCTGCGCGCTCGCCGCGGCGGCCGCGTCCGGCCCCGGCACCGGCACGCCGAGGAACGGCGCGGGCCCGCCCGCGAGGTCGACCACGAGGCTGGCGCGCGTCTCGGCGGGGAGCAGCGTCTCGGCCCGGTAGTTCGGGTGGTCGACGCGCAGGCGCGCCGGCACGCGCGGATCTGCGAGCCGCGCGCGCGCATCCGGGTCGAGCGCGAAGCGCAGGTACTGGACCGCCGCGATGCGCTCCTCCTCGAGCTGCTTGGGGTCGAAGCGCGCGCGTACCCGCAGCGCGTCGGGCTCGTCGCCCAGCACGAGCGAGACGTGCTCGTCGAGCCCGATCAGGCGGTCGAGCTCCCGGCGGATCGAGGCGAGCTCGGTGATCTCGATGAAGAGAGTCGCGGAGAGGGCGTTGTCCCCGGGCACGAGGTCGTTGTAGACGTCGAGCTCGTGCTGCAGGGCCTCCTCCCCGCGCAGGCGCTCGACGCGCGCCATCTCGAGCACCTGCCAGCGCACCGTCTCGCGGTCCTCGAAGACGAGCGTCGCGCGCTCCCCGAGCGCCACCCGGCGCGGGCGCTTGTGCTCGATCAGACGCTCGCGGAGCTGCGCGCGCATCGCCTCG
>DATAGA010000473.1:0-7703 GCA_036257215.1 Myxococcota bacterium | reverse complement strand
GCCTCGGACCGCGGCCCGGCGCGCGGCCTCGGCCAGGTGCGCGGGGTCGGCGTTTCCGCCGGACAAGAGCACGCCGCAGCGCCCGCGTCCCTCGCGCAGCGCGACCGCGAGCGAGGCGGCGCCCGAGGGCTCGAGCACGAGGCGCAGCTCGCGCAGGGCGAGGGCCATCGCGTCGAGGAGCTCCTCGTCCGAGACGAGCTCGACGCGAGCGACGTGCCTCTGGATGACGGGCCAGGTGCAGGCGCCGGGCGTTCGCACGCGCAGGCCGTCGGCGATCGTGCGGGGCGGCGGCACGCTCACGCGCGCGCCCGCGGCGAGCGAGCGGCGCGTGTCGTCCGCGTCCTCCGGCTCGACGCCGACGAGCTCGACGCGAGGCTGGAGGCCGTGCACGGCGACCGCGCAGCCGGCCATGAGGCCGCCACCCGAGAGCGGCGCGTAGAAGCGGTCGAGCGAACCCGCGTCCTCGAGCAGCTCGAGCGCGGCGGTGCCCTGCCCCGCCGCGATCAGGGGGTGGTCGTACGGCGGCACGAGGACGAGGCCGCGCTCGCGCGCGAGCGCGTCGGCGCGCCGGGCGCGCTCCTCGCTGTCGGGCCCGACGAGGACGACCTCGGCCCCGTCGGCCTCGGTGCGCGCGCGCTTTCCCGCCGGCGCGTCCGAGGGCATCACCACGGCGGCGCGCAGACCCAGGACGCGCGCCGCGCGCGCCACCGCCTGCGCGTGGTTGCCGGAGGAGTGCGCGACGACCCCGGGACAGTCGCGCGGGAGCGTCGTCATCAGGCTGAACGCGCCGCGGAGCTTGAACGCGCCCGTCGGCTGCAGCGACTCGGGCTTGAGCAGCAGCTCGCAGTCGGGCCGCGGCCGATGGCGCAGGAGCGGCGTCCGCACTACATGGGATGCGATGCGCACGCGCGCCGCCGCGATCGCCTCGAGGTCGAGCTCGCCCTCCACGCCGCGCCTCCCCCGCGCGCCCCGGGCTGCGCGCGGAGAGCCGAGCTTCGCACGCACCCCGCAGCCAGGCGAGGCGCGCGGGGCGCGGACCGCGGAGTGAAGCGCCTGCTCCTCCTGCGCCACGCGAGCGCCGCGAGCGGGTCGCCCGATGCGGCGCGCCCGCTCGACGCGCGCGGGCGCGGCGAAGCCGAGCGAATCGCCGCCCGCCTCGCGCAGCTCGGCCCGCCGCCCGACGCGGCGCTCTGCTCGCCGGCGCGTCGCGCGCGCCAGACCGTCGAAGCCGTCCGGCGCGCGCTCGCTCCGGCGCCCGCGCTGCGCATCGAAGCGGAGCTCTACCTCGCCTCGCCGCGCGCGATCCTCGACGTCGTCGGGGCCCTGGAGCCCGCGATCGAACGCGCCCTCGTCGTCGGTCACAACCCGGGGCTCGAAGAGCTCGCGCGCGAGCTCGCCGAGAGCGCGCCGCGCGCCGGCGAGCGGGCGCTGCAGCGCGCGCTCCGGGGCGGTCTCGGCACCGGCGCGCTCGCGGTGTTCGAGATCGACGCGGACGAGTGGGCCGCGCTCGAGGCCGCGCCCGCGCGGCTCGTCGCGCTCGAGCGGCCGGAGTGACGCGGAGCGGTGGCGGGCCGGGCGGCCGCGACGCGGCGCCGGGGCCGGGCGCAACGGCGGTCCCCGGCGACGCGGGGGCGACGGGGTCGGCGTCGCCGTCCGCGAAGGCGCGTCTGCGCTACTGGACGCCGGCGCTCGGCGTCTTCGCGCTGGCCTGGCTCGTCGCGTGGCTGGCGCTCGCGCCCGCTCCGCTCGCGCTCGCCCGCGAGCACGGCGCGCTCGTCGCAGTCGGCTTCGCCGTGGCCGTCGTCGCAAACGCCACGGCCGTCGGCGGCGGTCTCCTCTTCATCCCGATCATGGTCTTCGGCTACGGCGTCGCGCCGCTCGAGGCGCTCAAGCTCTCGATCGCCGCGCAGGCGTTCGGCATGACGAGCGGTGCGCTCGGCTGGCTCCGGCGCGGCGCGGTGCCGCGCGCGGCGCTCGCCGCCGCGCTCCCGCTCGCCCTCGCCGGCGCGACGGTGAGCGCGCTGCTCGTGCACGCGAGCCCCGATCTCGTGAAGGCCGTGTTCGGGCCGGTGTCGATCGCCCTCGGCGCGTCGACGCTGGCCCTCGCCGGCGCGCGTGCGGACGGAGCGGTGATCCCGGCGACGGCGCACCCGGCGTTGCGCGCGGCGGCCGCCGTCGGCGGGCTCGCGAGCGGCTGGGTCGCGATCGGCGCCGGCGAGCTGCCGGCCGCGTACCTCATGCTGCGCCGCCGCCTGCGCGCCGACGTCGCCATCGGCCTCGGCGTCGTGCTCCTCGCCGCGACGTCCATCTGGCTGCTCGGCCTGCACCTCGCCGCGCTCGGCGGCGTCCCGTGGCAGCCCGCGCTCTTCCTCGTGCTCGGCTGCGTCTTCGGCGCCCGCCTCGGCCCCTGGCTCGCCGACCGCGTCCCGCCGGCCGCCCTGCGCCGCCTCTTCGGCGCAGTCGCGATCGGCAACGGTCTGCTGTTCGTGTGGCAGGCGGTCGCCTAGTGCGTCAGCGGGCGACCGGGCCTCTTCACCGAAGTGACGGAATAGGAGAAGAGGTAGCTAGGGTGAAGAGCGGCTGTGCGCTCCACCAGCACGAATCACTCGTGGGGGCGACGTCGGGCGGCGCCGAGATCGCGGTCTCGCCGGCGTCCGCCGGCCCTCTTCACCTTCCAAGGCCTTCTCCTCCGCAACGGTTCTCCGGACTTCTTCTGCCGCGCCGCGTCGGTGCGGCCTACCGCTCGAACGACCGTCGCGGGTCGCGGCGCGGCCACGGCGGCGGCGCCGAGACCGGGGCGCGCGGGAGGGGGCGCTCCGGGCGCAGGTCGATCTCGCGGCGCTGGGGCGGGCGCGGGCGGGCCATGTCGGCGACGAGGCGAGTCTCGGCGGTGCGGCGGCGGAGATCCTCGACGAGGCGCGCGAGCTGCTCTTCCTGCGCGGCGGGGTCGACCGCCGCCGCGTCGTAGCGGACGACGCGCTCGGCGGTCTGGGTGGAGCCGCTCTTCGCGCGCGCGGTGAAGCGCACGCGGTTCGCGCCGGGGGCGAGCTCGACGAGCGCGTCGAAGCTGCCGTCCGGGAAGCTGCGGAGCGCGCGGGCCGGCGCGCCCGTCGTCGCGTTGAGCACCGCGAGCTCGGTCGGCTCGGCGAAGTCCAGGGAGCGCAGCTTCGCGACGGCGTCGCCGGGGCGCGCGAGCGCCGCGAAGCGGCCGCCCGTCAGCTCCGCGAGGCCGCGGTAGACGTCGAGCTCCTCCTCGGGCTCGGGTCCCAGAGCGAACGCGAGGACGCGCAGGTCCTTCGCCGCGACCTCGCGCGCCGCCGCGAGCGCCTCGCGCTCGATGTCGGCGCGCGGACGGCCGCCGGCGAGGGCGCCGTCGGAGAGCAGCAGGATCGAGCGCTCGCGCCCGGGCGGACCAGGCGGCGCCTTCGCGAGCGCCTGCGCGCCGGTGCGCAGCGCGCGCGCGAAGTCGGTGCCGCCGAGGTCCTGGAGGAAGTGCCAGCGCAGGTGGTCGAGCGCTTCGAGGAGCGCTTCGCGCGAGCTCCCGAGCGGCGCGACGACCCACGCGTGGCTCGAGAAGCCGACGAGACCCACCCGGAACGCCTTCGGGTCGACCTGGTTCACGAGCGCGCGGGCGGCGGCGAGCTCCGCCATGAGCACGCTGTCGTCGAAGTCCTCGCGCTCGATGCGGTCGAGGAAGCTATCGCGCGCGTCCGGATGCCGGCGCAGCCAGTCGGCGTAGGTCGGATCGGTGGCGCCGGCCTCGCCGTCGCCGTCGAGGTCGAGCTCCGACGACTCGATGGTGGAGTCCGAGAGGTCGATCGCGACGACGAGGTCCTGGCCCGCGAGGCCTCGCGCGCCCGCGAGTCCGCTCACCTCGACCAGCGGCAGCTCCGCCCGCGTCTCGGCGGCCGCCGGCGATTCGACCCGGAGCCAGACCTCGCCGTAGAGGTCGCCGAGCTGCGCGCGCGCGGCCGGCGCCGCGGCGAGCCCGAGCGCGAGTGCGAGGGCGGTGCGCCTCACGCCGCCTTCCGCGCCCCGATCAGCGCCGCGACGGCCTCGGACAAGCCGTCCACGCTCAGATGGAACATCGGGAACATCCGGCGCAGGAGCTTCGTCGTCTGCGTGGAGTCCCACGACGCGGGCCGGTCGGGGTTCAGCCACACGACGCGCTCGAAGAAGTCGAGGATGCGCTCGAGCCAGCGGATGCCCGGGGTCGGCACCTCGTTCCGGGGATCGATGCTCCCGTAGGCCTCGAGCAGCTCGGCCGGGTGCATGGCGGCGTCGCCCACGATCATCACCTTCCAGCGCGGGTCGAGCTGGCGGAACAGCTCGCCCGTCGCGAGCGACTCGCGCCGCTCGAGCAGGCCCGTCTTGTAGACGCGGTCGTAGACGCAGTTGTGGAAGTAGTACGCGCGCAGCTCGCGCAGCCCGTGCTCCTCGTGCAGCGCCGTGAGGAGCCGGCTCATCGGCTCGAAGTAGGGGTCCATCGTGCCGCCGACGTCCATGAGCAGGAGCAGGCGCACGTTGTTGCGCCGCGGAGCGCGGAAGACGAGCTCGATCTCGCCGGCGTTGCGGCAGGTCTCGTCGATCGTCTCGTCGAGGTCGAGCTCGGTCTCCTGACCGTCGCGCGTGAGCCGGCGCAGCTTGCGCAACGCCACCTTCCACTGGCGCAGGTCGAGCGTCGCGTCGGTGCGGTAGTCGCGGAAGCGGCGCTCGTCCCAGACCTTCATCGCGGTCCGGTTGTGGCCCGGCCCGCCGACGCGGATCCCGGTCGGGTGCTCGCCGCCGTGCCCGAAGGGCGAGTGGCCGCCGGTCCCGATCCAGCGCCCGCCGCCGTCGTGGCGCTCCGTCTGCTTCGCGAGGGTCTCGAGGAAGCGGCGCATCAGCTCGTCGCGCGATAGCCGCTCGAGCGCCTCGCGCTGCTCCGGCGTGAGCTCGCGGAAGTTCTTCGGATCGCGCAGCCACTCGAGCAGCTCCTGCTGCACGTCCAGCGAGCCCTCGACGCCGTGGAACACGCGCGCGAACACCATGTCGAAGGCGTCGTAGAACGCCTCGCTCTTCACGAGGCACGCCCGCGCGACGTGGTAGAAGCGGTCGAGGCTCGAACCGTGCAGCCCCTTCTCGAGCGCGGTCATGAGCGCCTGCCATTCCTGGATCCCGACCGGGACCCGGGCCTCGCGCAGGCCGTAGAAGAGGTCGAGGAACAAGCCGCTCCCCCGGCGCTACTGGTTGTAGCGCGGCCCGAGGTCGCTCCAGCTCTTCGGGAGCTTGCCGCCGCGCTGGCGGTACGTCCCGAGCGCGTCGTGGTCCTGCTCGGTCTTGAGCAGCGCGCCGACGAACGGGATGTGCGCCTCCAGCTGGTCGGGCGAGATCCCGGCTCGCAGGAGCGCCGCGATCCAGTCGACGAGCTCGGACGTCGACGGCTTCTTGCGCAGCTCCGACTGCTCGCGCAGCCAGTAGAACTTGATCAGCACCTGGTCGAGCAGGTTCGACTCCAGGTTCGGGTGGTGCACCGCGACGATGCGCTTCATGAGCTCGCGGTCGGGGAACTCGATGAAGTGGAAGACGCAGCGGCGCAGGAAGGCGTCGGGGAGCTCCTTCTCGTTGTTCGACGTGATGATCACGACCGGGCGCTCCTTGGCGCGGATCTCGTCCCCGGTCTCGAGCACCGCGAAGCGCATCTCGTCGAGCTCGAGCAGGAGGTCGTTCGGGAACTCGAGGTCGGCCTTGTCGATCTCGTCGATGAGCAGCACGTGCCGGTTCTCGGCGGAGAAGACGCGCCCGAGCGGACCGAGCCGGATGTAGCGGCGGATGTCGCTGACGTCGCCGTCGCCGAAGCGCGCGTCGTTGAGGCGCTGCACGGTGTCGTACACGTAGAGGCCGTCGGCGGCCTTCGACGTCGACTTCACGTGCCACGACTCCATCGGGAGCCCGAGCCCCTGCGCCACGTGGCCGGCGAGCAACGTCTTCCCGGTTCCGGGCTCCCCCTTGATCAGGAGCGGCCGCTCGAGCGCGATCGCGCAGTTCACCGCGTCGACGAGGGGGCCGGACGTGATGTAGCCGGGGGTGCCCTGGAACCGCAGAAAGTCCGAGCCGCTCATGCTGCCTCCTCGCGAGCCGGCCGGAGGGTCGCGGATGCCGCGGGAGCCGGCAAATGGGCTTCGCCGTGCGATGCTCCGCGGGGTGCGCCGCGTCGCGCTCGCGCTGGCCCTCGCCGCCGCCCTCTTCGCGGCGACGACGTGGCTCGCGCTCGAAGGGCGCGACGTCGCGGTGCTGCGCACCGGTCCCGCCGACGCGCCACGCGAGACCCGCGTCTGGGTCGCCGAAGCGGACGGAGTCCGCTGGCTCGAGGCCGCCACCGCGGAGCGGGCCTGGTACCTCGACGTGCTCGCCGAGCCGAGCGTGTCGCTCGCGCACCGTGGCGCGAGCTCGCGCTACCGCGCGATCCCCGCGCCCGGTCCGGAGGGGCACCGCCGCATCCGCGCCCTGCTGCGCGCGAAGTACGGCTGGGCCGACCGCTTCGTCGGCCTCTTGCAGGACACCTCGGGCTCGGTGGCCGTGCGCCTCGAGCCGCTCGAGACGCCCGCTACCGGGCCGTGACGCGCGCGGCGCCGCCGTGGCTGCTGGCGCGGCCCGGCGATAGCGTTCCCGGCATGCGCCGCTCGCTCGCCGCGCTCGCGCTCTCGACGCTGGCCTCGCTCGCCGCGCCGATCCTCGGCCGAGCCGAGAGCGCCGCGCAGAGCATCAGCGGGACCGAGCTCGCAGCAAAGCTCGCGAGCGGCACGGCGCCCGTCCTCCTCGACGTGCGCTCCGAGGCCGAGTACCGGGCAGGCCACATTGCGGGCGCGCTCCACGTGCCCCACGACGCCGTCGCAACGCGGGCGGACGAGATCCCCGCCGCGCGCAACGCGCCCGTCGTCGTCACTTGCGAGCGCGGCCCCCGCGCCGTCGCGGCGAAGGCCGCGCTCGAGGCGGCGGGCTTCGAACAGGTTCTCCTGCTCGAGGGTCACATGGCGGGCTGGCGCGCGGCGGAGCTCCCGCTGGAGGTCCCGTGGCACGGCGGCACCCGCGGCAAGGAGCTCCCATGAAGCTCGACGGCGTCCATCACGTCTCGCTCGTCGTCCGCGACCTCGAAGCGGCGCGGCGCTTCTACGAGGGCGCGCTCGGTCTCGAGTCCATCCCGCGGCCCGCGTTCCCCTTCCCCGGGGTCTGGCTGCGCTCCGGCGGCCAGGAGATCCACCTCATCGAGAACCCGGACTTCGAGCCGCCCGAGGGCCAGCACTTCGCGTTCCGCGTGGACGAGCTCGACGCCTTCGCCGCGCGGCTCGCCTCGAGCGGCGTCAGCGTGCGCGGGCCGATCGACGTCCCCGGCGCGGGACGGCAGGCGTTCCTGCGCGACCCGACCGGCAACCTGATCGAGCTGAACGAGCCGAAGCGCTGAGCGCCTACGGGCCGCCTTCCGCGCGCGCCCGCTCGCTCCGCCCGGCGCGCAGCAGGAGGAACGCGGGGAGCGAGAACAGCGCGGCCTGGAGCAGTCCGATGGGCCAGCCGTTCCCGTTCGGGCTCGCCTCGCTCCAGACGAGGTGCGAGAGGGCGATGTAGAACGCGTAGCCGGCCGCGGTGTTCCAGGCCCAGCGCCGCTGCGTCCAGAACGCCCACGCGCCGGCCGCGAAGATCGCCCAGTGGAGCGGGGCCGTGAGCCG
>DATAGA010000455.1:0-2873 GCA_036257215.1 Myxococcota bacterium | reverse complement strand
CCCGTCGCGTCGATGCCGGGCGTCCACCGCTTCTCCGTGGATCAGCTCGCGGACGAAGCCAAGGCGGTCGCCGATCTCGGTCTCCCGGCCGTGATCCTCTTCGGAATTCCTCCCGAGAAGGACGCGCGCGGCTCGGGCGCGGACGCGGCCGACGGCATCGTCCAGCGCGCGGTGGAGTCGGTGCGGCGTGCGGCGCCCGACCTGTGCGTCATCACCGACGTGTGTCTATGCGAGTACACCGACCACGGCCACTGCGGGCTCGTCGAGGACGGCGGGGTGGCGAACGACCCGTCCCTCGAGCGCCTCGCGTCGACGGCGGTCTCCCACGCGCGCGCCGGCGCGCACGTCGTGGCGCCCTCGGACATGATGGACGGCCGCGTCGGGGCGATCCGCGCGGCGCTCGACGCGGCGGGCTGCGCGGACGTCGCGATCCTCGCCTACGCCGCCAAGTACGCGAGCGCGTACTACGGGCCCTTCCGCGAGGCCGCGGAGAGCGCGCCGGCCTTCGGCGACCGCCGCGGCTATCAGATGGACCCGCCGAACGCCCGGGAGGCGCTGCGCGAGATGCGGCTCGACCTCGAGGAGGGCGCCGACGTCCTCATGGTGAAGCCCGCGCTGCCGTACCTCGACGTCCTCGCCGAAGCGCGGCGCTCGCTCGACGCGCCGCTCGCCGCCTACCATGTGTCGGGCGAGTACGCGATGGTCCACGCCGCCGCGGAGCGCGGCTGGCTCGACGGGCCGCGCGCGATGGAGGAGGCCGTCCTCGCCATCAAGCGGGCGGGCGCGGACTGGATCCTGACCTACGCCGCGAAGGATCTCGCGCGCTCGCTGCGCAGCTGAGGGGGGACCGGTGGCGCTCCGGTACAAAGTGGTGGAGACGAGCGACGTCACCGACGTCGAGCTCGAGCGGATCCTGAACGAGGTGACGGCGGACGGCTGGCGCCTCGACGCCATCCAGTTCGCGATGCGCGACTCCTCGAAGCGGCCGGCGATGGCGTTCGTGACGTTCACCCGCGGCGGGGACGAGGGCGAAGGCTGAGCGCCGAGGCGAGGCTCGGCGGCTCGGGGCGCCGCGCGGCGCACGGTCGCAGGCGCGCGCTGCGCGCGGCGGCGGTGCTGCTCGCCGCGTTCGCCGCGCTCTGGTTGGCGCTGCCCGCCGCGGTCCCGAGCTGGGAAGCGCCCGCAGCGCCGCCCGGCGCGCGCTTCTCGCTCCTCGCGGTCGGCGACTCGGGCCACCGCGCGAAGCTCCTGGCCGCGCTCACGCCGCAGCGCGCCGTCGGCGACGCGCTCGCCGCCAGCCACCGGCACGACCCGGCCGATCTGCTCGTCCTGCTCGGCGACAACTTCTACCCGGACGGCCTGGAGGCGCGCGAGCTCGAGCCGCGCATCGCGGAGAACCTGGTCGCGCCCTTCTGTGCCTTCCTCGAGCTCTCCGCCCCGCTCTCGGCGCGCGTCGAGGCGAGCTGCGCGGTCGCGGCCGACCGGCGGCGGCCGATCCCGGTGCGCGCCGTGCTCGGCAATCACGACTGGCGCGCGCCGGAGAGCCCCGACCTCCAGCAGGACGCGCTCCCGCGCTACCTCGCGAACTGGCGCCTGCAGAAGGGCGGGGCGTTCGTGGAAGAGACACCGCAGGGTGTGAGCCTCGTCTACTTCGACTCCACCCACGGTCGCACGCGCGAGGGCGTCCGCGCGCTCACGGACGCGCTCGCGCGCAGCCGCGGCCCGTGGCGCATCGTCGCCGCCCATCATCCGATCGACGCCTCGGCCAAGGGCACCCTCGTGCGCGAGGCGCTCGCGGCGGCGGGCGCGCCCGTCCACCTCTGGCTCGCGGGCCACGAGCACAACCTCCAGCTCGGCCAGCCCGGGCGGCCGGGGCCCGCGCTCCAGGTGATCGCGGGAGGCGGCTCGCACGCGACGGGTCTCAAGTACGAGCTTCCCGGCCGGCGCGTGTTCCGCCGCTCGCTCGGCTACGCCCGCGTCGACCTCGTGTCGGAGCCCGCCGCGGCGTCGGCCGCAGCGGCGTCTCCAGCCGAGCCGGGCGACGTGCCCACCGTCTCGGCGGCCCCGACCGGCGAGGAGCTCGTCGTCTCGCTCGTTGCCGTGCGCCCGTACCCTGCCGCGCGCTGGCACGCCGCCCGTGTGGCCGCGCGCTTCGCCGTCAGCGTCGACGGCCGCGTCCGCATCCTCTCCCAGGCGCCGAGCGACCCGCCGGTGCGCGAGGCCGGCGAGGACGAGCCGTTCGAGTAGAGCGCGCTCGCGGCGGCGCTTCGGAAGGACGTCCACAGAGCTTCGGAAGGACGTCCACAGAGGTGGGTGTCAGGAGAAGGGAAGAAGGTCATCCACACAGGAGCGCCCATGGACTGGAAGCTCGCCGTGACGACGTTCGGCGCCGTGTTCCTCGCGGAGCTCGGGGACAAGACTCAGCTCGCAACCCTCGCATTCGCGACCAGCGGTCGCTCGCGGTGGGCGGTCTTCCTCGGTGCGGCATGCGCGCTCGTGGCCACGTCGGCGATAGCCGTCCTCGCGGGCGACGCGGTGACTCGAGCGGTTCCTCCAGTCATTCTGAGGCGCGTCTCAGGGGTCGCCTTCGTGGCGATCGGGTTCTGGGTGCTCTGGTCGTCGCGCTCCAGCGGATGATCCCCTCGTCGATCAGCGGACGAGAATCAGCGCGGGCGTCCCGGCGCGCCGAACGCCCACGGGGCGGCGACCTTCAGCAGGTCGACCTGGGCGCCGAGCTCGCGGGTGAGGCCCGACAGGAGGCCGACGGCGCGGCCGACGAGCACGAGGTGGTGCGGCAGGCGCACCACGGGGTTGGCGCGCACGCGGGCCGGGATCTCGTTGCCGAAGCGCGCGGCCATGTCGGGGTCGAGCGC
>DATAGA010000444.1:0-2105 GCA_036257215.1 Myxococcota bacterium | reverse complement strand
CGAGCCGGGTCGACCGTGCGGAAGTTCGTGCGCTCGAGGACCGCGACGCGGGGGTCGGCGCGCAGGCGGGGATGGAGCTGGCCGTAGCCGACGTCCACGGCGACGACGCGGCGCGCCCCGGCCTGGAGCAGGCAGTCGGTGAAGCCGCCCGTCGACGCGCCGACGTCGAGGCACACGCGACCGGCCGCGGAGACGCCCAGATCCTCGAGGGCCCCGGCGAGCTTCTCGCCCCCCCGGGAGACGAAGCGCGGGAGCGGGCCGCGCAGGCGCACGCGCGCTTCCTCGCGCACGCGCGCACCGGGCTTCTCCGCGGGCGCGTCGTCGACGAGGACGAGGCCGGCCAGGATCAGCGCCTGGGCCCGGGTCCGGCTCTCGGCGAGCCCCTCGAGCACCAGCCGGTCGTCGAGCCGCCGCGCGCCCGGCGGGCGCTCCCCGGGAGGCCGCGCCGCACGGCGCGGCCGGGCGGGTCGCTCAGCCACTCCCGCGCACGAGCTCGCGCACCGCGCGCGCGATGCCCGCCGCGTCGAGGCCGAACGCCGCCTGCTGGCGCGCCGGGTCGCCGTGCTCGACGAGCTCGTCGGGCACCGCGAGGCAGCGCACCGGCCCGGCGTGGCCGAGCTCGGCGAGGAGCTCCAGCACGCCGCTCCCGAAGCCGCCCAGCGCCGCGTGCTCCTCGACGGTGACCACGGCGCCGCAGCGGGCGGCGAGGGCGCCGATGCGCTCGCGGTCGAGCGGCTTGGCGAAGCGCGCGTTCAGCACCGCCGCCTGGATCCCCTCCGCCGCGAGCTCCGCGGCCGCCTCGAGTGCCGGGTGCACGCGCGTCCCGTACGCGACGATCAGCGCGTCGTCGCCGTCGCGCAGGAGCTCCGCCTGGCCGATCGGGATCGGCTTCACGTCGGGGTCGAGCGGCACGCCGAGCCCGGCGCCGCGCGGGTAGCGGATCGCCGCGGGCCCCGGGTACTCGACCGCCGTGCGCAGCATGTGGCGCAGCTCGTTCTCGTCCTTCGGCGCCATCACGACGATGTTCGGCAGCGTGCGCAGGTAGGCGACGTCGTACATGCCCTGGTGGGTCGCGCCGTCGGCCCCGACGAGCCCGGCGCGGTCCATGGCGAACGTGACGTCGAGGTTCTGCACGCAGACGTCGTGCACGACCTGGTCGTACGCGCGCTGGAGGAACGTCGAGTAGATCGCCGCGACCGGCTTCATGCCCTCGGCGGCGAGGCCGGCCGCGAACGTCACCGCGTGCTGCTCGGCGATGCCGACGTCGTAGAAGCGGCTCGGGAACACCTTCTGGAAGCGGTCGAGGCTCGTGCCGTCCGCCATCGCGGCCGTGATGCCCACGATGCGCTCGTCCTCGCGCGCGAGCTCGATCAGCGCGTCGGCGAAGACGACCTGGTACTTCGGCGGGCCGGGCTTGGAGGGGCGGAACGCGCCCGAGTCCACGTCGAACGCGCCGACGCCGTGGTACTTGTACGGGTCCTGCTGCGCGGGCTCGTAGCCGTAGCCCTTCGCCGTGAGCGCGTGCACGAGGATCGGACCGTCGCCGTTCTCGAGCATGCGCCGCACGTTCTCGAACGTCTCGAGCAGGACGTCGATCCGGTGGCCCTGCACCGGGCCCACGTACTTGAACGAGAGCGCCTCGAAGAGCAGCCCCGGCGAGAAGAAGACCTTGAGCGACTCCTCGGCCTTCTGCGCCCAGTGCAGCATGTCGCCGGGCATCGAGCCGAGGAAGTCCTTCGCCCACCCCTTCATGCGCCGCACCATCGGCGCCGAGAGCTTGCGCGAGAGATACGAGGAGAGCGCGCCGACGTTCGGCGAGATCGACATCTCGTTGTCGTTGAGGACGACGAGCAGGTTGCGCTGCTTCAGGTGCCCGGCGTGGTTCAGCGCCTCGAACGCCATGCCCGCGGTCATGCCGCCGTCGCCGATCAGCGCGATCGCGCAGTGCGGCTTGCCCTGGTGCTGGAAGGCGCGCGCCATACCGAGCGCGGCGGAGATCGACGTGCCGGCGTGGCCTGCGCCGAAGTGGTCGTAGGGCGACTCGTCGCGGCGCAGGAACTTGCCGATGCCCTTCTCCTGCCCGATGCGCTCGAAGCCCTCGCGGC
>DATAGA010000435.1:0-1543 GCA_036257215.1 Myxococcota bacterium | reverse complement strand
GTGTAGCCGATGGCGCCGTGGGCCTGGAGCGCGCGGCGCGCGGCGAAGGCGGCCGCCTCGCCGGCCTCGGCCTTCGCCATCGAGACGTGGAGCGAGCGGCGCGGGTCCCCCCGCGCCACCGAGTGCGCCGCGCGGTAGACGAGCGGGCGCGCGTACTCGAGCTTCACCTTCACGTCGGCGAGCATGTGCTTGAGCGCCTGGAACGAGCCGATCGGCCGGCCGAACTGCTGGCGCTGCGAGGCGTAGCCGACGGCGAGCTCGAGCAGCTGCTCGGTCACCCCGACGAGCTCCGCCGCGCAGGCGAGCGCGCCGCGGTCGAAGGCGGCGGCGAAGAGGGAGCGCGCGCGCTCGCCGTGCGCGACGCGGCTTCGCTCGTTCGGCTCGAACGAGAGCGAGGAGAGCCGCTTCGAAGGGTCGTTGGCCGGCTGCGGCGTGAGCCGCACCTGGCCGCGCTCGAGGGCATGGAGCGCGCCGTCTTCCGCGGGAAGGAGCAGTAGATCCGCGACGTGGGCGTCCTCGACGAAGGGCTCGTCGGGGTGTCCCACCGCGACGAGCGCCTCGCCGGCCGCCACGCGCGGGAGCCAGCGCGCGGCGATCTCGCCGCCGAGCTCGGCGAGGAGCGGCGCGCCGACGGCGGCGGTCGCGACGACGGGCTCGGCGAGCGCGGCGCGCCCCGCCTCCTCGAAGATCAGGACGGCGTCGATCTCGTCGAGCCCGAGCCCGCCCCGCGCCTCGGGCACGAGCAGGCCCGGGACGCCGACGTCGGCGAGCTTGCGCCAGAGGTCCGGCGAGCGCGCCGTCTCGGTCTCCCAGAGCGCGCGGATCCGCTCGGGCGTGCACTCGGCGCGCAGGAAGTCGCGCACCGTGTTCTGGAGCAGCCGCTGCTCCTCGGAGAAGGCGAAGCGCACTACGCCCCCCGCGGCAGGCCGAGGATGCGCTCGGCGATGACGTTGCGCTGGATCTCGTTCGTCCCGGCGTAGATGGGACCCGAGAGGGAGAAGAGGTAGCCGTCGAGCCAGTCGCCGACTCCGCGCGCGGCGGGCGCCTCGGGCAGCAGCTCCGCCCGGGCGCCGAGGATGCGGAGCGCCGTCTCGTGCATGCGCAGGTCGAGCTCGGACCAGTAGATCTTGCTCTGGCTCGCCTCCTCCGCGATGCGCCCACCGGCGAGGAGGCGCGACACCGTGCGATAGGTCTCGAGCGTGTACGCCTCCGCCTCGACGGCGCAGCGCACGACCGCCTCGCGCACGAGCGGGTCGGCGCTCGCTTCGTTCTCGCGGTAGAGCGCGACGAGCCGCCGCGCGGTCTCCTGGAAGCGCGCGGGGCTCCGCAGCATCAGCCCGCGCTCGAAGCCCGCGGTCGCCATCGCGACCTTCCAGCCCTCGCCCTCGCCGCCGAGCCGGTTCTCGACGGGAACGCGCGCGTCGTCGAAGAACACCTCGGCGAAGCCCGTCTCGCCGTCGAGCTGCGCGATCGGGCGCACGGTCACGCCCGGCGCGGAGAGCGGGACGAGCAGGAACGTGAGGCCCCGGTGCCGCTCCGAGGC
>DATAGA010000385.1:0-1889 GCA_036257215.1 Myxococcota bacterium | reverse complement strand
ACGAGATCCGCGAGGCGGTCCGGATCGGCGCCGGCCTGGACCAGGAGGGGCTTCTACGCCCCGATCGTGTGGACCGCGCGCTCCACACCGCAGCGGTCTTCGCGGCCTTCTGCCACGCCACGGGTGTGGAGAAGATTGTTGCGGTGGCCACCAGCGCGATCCGCGACGCCCGCAACGGAAACGAGCTGCTCGAGGAGATCCACCGCACCACCGGCCTCGAGGCCCACGTGATCAGCGGACGCGAGGAGGCCCGCTACGGCTGGCTCGCCGTCGCGAACTCCACGACGATCGAGGACGGCTTCGGACTCGACATCGGTGGCGGCAGCATCCAGGGCCTTCGCATCGAGGGAAGGCGGCTCGTGGAGTCGGAGTCGATGCCGCTCGGCGCGGTGCGGGTGAGCGAGCGCTTCCTGCCCGACGAGAAGGCGAGCCCGAAGCAAATGAAGGCGCTGCGCGCCCACGTAGCCGGCGAGTTCGAGCGGCTCGGGTGGTGGCGCGGCGGCGGCGGCATCGTCGGCATCGGCGGGACGATCCGAAACCTGGCGGCCGCGGCGATGAAGCGCCTGACGCTCCCGGACATCGATGTGCAGGGCTTCCAGCTCACGCGCGAGGCGCTCGAGGAGCTGATCGAGGAGCTCGCCGGGCGTCCCGCCTCCAAGCGCGCCCAGGTGAAGGGCATCAAGTACGACCGCGCCGACGTGATCCTCGGCGGCGCGCTCGTGCTCGCCTCCGCGATGGAGCAGGGTGGCTTCGACTCGATAGAGGTGACCGAGGCGGGCCTGCGTGAGGGGATCTTCTTCGAGCGCCTGCTCGGCGAGCGCCAGCTGTTCGACGACGTGCGCGCGGAGTCCGTCCAGAACCTCGCGCACCGCTTCGAGCACCACCGCGAGCACGACCTGCACGTATGGCGGCTCTCGCGCGAGATGTTCGACGGACTCGCCGCGGCCGGGCTTCACGACCTGGGCGCCGCCGAGCGCGAGCTGCTCTGGGCCGCGTGCCTGCTGCACGACATCGGTGTGACGGTGAACTACGACGACCACCACCGCCACTCCTACTACCTCACGCTCAACTCCGGCCTGCCCGGGTTCAGCCCGCGCGAGCTGATCCTGATCGGGCTGGTGGCTCGCTACCACCGCAAGGGCGAGCCGGACGCTTCAGCCCTCGGCGACGTCGCGCAGCCGGGCGACGACGAGCGCCTGCGGCTCCTCTGCGGAATGATCCGCCTCGCCGAGCAGCTCGAGCGCAGCCGCGACCAGGCGATCACGGACGTGCAGGTGTCTGCGTGGCACGGCGCGGTCGCTCTCGACGCCAGCACGAACCCCTCGCTGGACGCAACCGTCCCGATCTGGGCCGCCCGCCGCAACGCCGACCTGCTCGAAGAGGCGCTCGGCCGCGACGTCGAGATCAACGCCTGAGCGCGCCTGCGCGGGCTATGCGTAGTCTCAGCTCGGATGGCGAAGGACCTCCCCAAGAGCCGGGTGAGACGGGCCGCGAAGGTCGGGCGACTCGCCGGCGGGCAGACGGCGCGCGGCTATGCGACGAAGGCCGCGAACCTCACCCGAGGCGAGGAGGCGCGCCGAGCCGCCGCGGAGCGCCGCCAGATCGAAGCGGCCGAGCAGATCTTCGACGTGCTCGGTCAGATGAAGGGCGCCGCGATGAAGGTCGGCCAGGTGGCCTCGTTCATCGACACGGGCGCCTTCCCGCCCGAGTTCCAGGAGCGCATCCAGGCGAAGCTCGCCGAGCTGCGCGACGCGGCGCCGCGGGTGCCGTTCGAGAAGATGCGCAAGCTCATCGAGGACGACCTGGGCGAGAAGCTGGGCGACGTGTTCGCCGAGTTCGACGAGGACGCCGTGGCGGCCGCCTCGATCGGGCAGGTCTACCGAGCGCGG